>JAHEBE010000202.1 GCA_024642365.1 Algoriphagus sp. | reverse complement strand
CCATCAAGCTTGCCAAATATGCCTATGGTGAAGATTATCATTTGGTCATCCGAGAAAAATTAAATGCCTTATTGGAAATCCTAAGGGAAGAAATAGGCGAGATAAATGGTAGAGCATTTGTGGATTCAGCTCCGGTGATGGAGCGTCAATGGGCGCAAAAAGCTGGACTTGGCTGGATCGGAAAAAATAGCCTATTGCTCAATCGCAAAATGGGTAGTTTTTTCTTTTTGGCGGAGCTAATCATCGATTTGGAAGTGGCTCCCGATAACCCATTGGTGAAAGATTATTGTGGAACCTGCACTCGATGCATTGATGCATGCCCGACTGATGCGATTGTAGCCCCTGGTGTAGTCAATGGCTCCCAATGTATTTCTTATTTGACCATTGAGCTGAAAGAAACTATTCCGAATGAATTTAAAGGTCAACTAGAAAACTGGGCATTTGGCTGCGACATCTGTCAGGATGTATGTCCTTGGAACAGATTTTCAAAACCACACCAGGAACCCAAATTTGAAGCTCACCCCGATCTTAAAAATTTCACCAATCAGGATTGGGAAGAAATTACTGCCGAAACTTTTTCTAAAGTCTTTAAAAAATCCGCTGTAAAGCGAACCAAATACCAAGGCTTGATGCGGAATCTTGAATTTATCAAAGGGACATGAGCTCCGGCTTTTTTGATTTTCAAATCAAAGCTTTACCTTAAAAAGTGAAATCCCCATTCTTATGAAACCCCAACCAAACAGACCTAAGAAGAAGCTCAAAAACAAGTTCAAAATAGGTTTGCCTCCAGCGGCTCTGGTCTTTACCGGGGACAAAAAAATTGACGATGTCGATATTAACATCCTCAGTTATGACCAAGAGGGATTCAACGAGGATGTGATTTCATTAGAGCAGCTACCTGAGGTGCTCAAATCAAAAAGGAAAGTTTTGTGGATTGACGTGGATGGACTCCATGACGTGGAATTGATTGAAAAATTCGGTTCAATTTTTTCCATTCACCGCTTGACTTTAGAGGATATACTAAACGTCCAACAGCGGCCAAAAATGGAGGTCTTTGAGGATTATATTTTTGCTGTTCTTAAAATGATTCAATGTCCCACCCCTGAGTCGGATATTGAAGAAGAGCAAATCAGTTTTTTATTAATGGAAGGAGTATTGATTACTTTTCAAGAAAAAAAGGGGGATGTTTTCAATTATGTTCGAGAGCGGATTGTAGAGTTCAAAGGCAATATCAGAAAGCGTTCCAGCGATTATTTACTTTATACCTTACTAGATGCGGTGATCGATAATTACTTTTTGGTTTTAGAAAATGTGGGGGAAAAAATCGATGTCTTGGAAGCTAGAGCATTGAATAACCCAGATTCAGAAACCTTGAATAATCTATACCAACAGCGGAGAGAAATGGCTGAACTTCGGAGAACAGTTTATCCACTTCGGGAGGTGATTGGTGGCTTTGACAAATATGCCGAGCACAAAATAAGTGCGGAGACCAAACCTTTCATGCGGGATTTGTATGAAAACACGATTCAGGTCATAGAAACATTGGAAGTTTTCCGTGATATGTCCTCGGGAGTGTTGGACTTATACATGAATAGCCTTTCAAACAAAATGAATAATGTGATGAAAGTATTGACGATCATCTCGACAATTTTCATCCCCTTGAGTTTTGTAGCAGGAGTCTATGGAATGAACTTTGAAAATATGCCCGAACTACGATGGCATTACGGATATTTCTATGTTTTAGGAGGAATGGCCGCAGCAACAGTTGGGATGCTTTTTTATTTTAGATGGAAAAAATGGCTTTAAAATGCTTTTAAGCTTATATCCATACTTTTTACGGAATGAGTCAATGCTCCCATTGAAATGAAATCAACCCCGCATTGGGCGACTTCAAGCAAGGTTTCTTCAGTGATTCCTCCACTCGCTTCGGTACCAAATCGACCGCCAATCATTTCGACAGCCTTCCGCATGGTCACATAATCCATATTATCCAACATCACAAAATCAACTCCTCCTACTTCAATTACCTCCTGAACTTCCGCGAGATTTCGGGTCTCTATTTCAATCTTCAGGGCAAGATTATTTTTTTTCAAAAAATCAGTAGTCCGTTCAATTGCAGCACGGATTCCGCCGGCAAAATCCACGTGATTGTCTTTGAGCATTACCATATCATAAAGCGCAAACCGGTGATTTATTCCTCCACCAATGTGAACCGCCCATTTTTCCATCAATCGAAAATTGGGAGTCGTCTTCCGAGTATCCATCAATCGAGCTTTGGTATGAATGATTTTTTGAGTCAGTCGATGCGTAATCGTAGCTATCCCACTCATGCGCTGCATGCAATTCAAAACCAGACGTTCGGCTGAAAGAATTGATGCGGAAGATCCTGAAACGATCAATCCGATATCTCCAAACTTAACCGGATCCCCATCTTTCTTTAATAGTTCTACTTTCAAATTCGGATCAAAAGCTTTGAAAATCAACTCAGCCATTTCAATACCTGCCAAGATTCCTTCACCTTTGATCAAGAGTTTTGCTTGGCCCTTTTTCCCTTCAGGAATAGCGGCCATAGAAGAATAATCACCAGGACCAATGTCTTCTGCAAATGCGGATTTAATAAAAAATTGGAGGGATTCGTCGGTGAGGTAATCAGGTCGCATTCCCAAAAATAGGCAATCCTTTGAACTGAATTAATCCTTTATTTAAAAAAGCTTAGGCTTTGACAAACTCCAAGCTGTAGATTCTCAAATTTCCAGCTTGCTGGGAAACTTTAATAAACACTTTGAACAGGCCCTCTTGACTCTGATAGTCACCAATAAATGAGCTGAGTATTGGGTTGGTTTCACTTCGAAAAACCACTTTAAAACCCATCGAAGGGTTCTTTTTGAAAAAATCTTTGATAACAAGTTCGGCTTGATTTTTAGAATAGTCACCCTGTTGCCCGTTAATATTCAGAGAGATGCTATTATCAAAATATTTGGCCAACTCTCCGCTAGATCCACCATCAATTGCAGACACTACAAAATCAATGGATTCTTCTCCCCGCAGCTCCTCAAAATTGGGCTGTGAAAAGAAAATGAAGGAAATAATTAAACTTAAAATAAGTGGCATCGACCTGATTAGGCAAATACTAAGCCAAAAAAAGTAGGTTGATCTACAAAAAGAAGCGGATTAACTAAGACGCCATTCTGATTCGTTGATTCTTTTTTGTCTCCTTTTTTGGGTTGAAATGTAATATATTTGTGCTATGGACAAAAAAGTACTTTTAATGATACTAGATGGTTGGGGCATTGCGACCAACCCTAATGTTTCGGCTATAGACAAGGCTAAGACTCCATTCGTAGACAGCCTTTATACCAAGTATCCCCATGCAAAACTTGAAGCTTCCGGGCTGGCTGTCGGCCTTCCTGAGGGTCAAATGGGAAATTCTGAAGTGGGACATATGAATATTGGAGCTGGCAGGGTGGTTTACCAAGACTTGGTAAAAATTAACCTTGCAGTAGCCAATGGCGAGTTGAATACCCACCCAGTACTTGTGAATGCTTTTGCAAAAGCAAAGCAAGCAAAGAAAAAAGTCCATTTCATGGGTTTACTTTCAGATGGTGGAGTCCATGCTCATATTGATCATCTCAAAGGACTTTGTGATTCGGCAAAAGAAAATGGTGTTTCTGATGTTTTCATCCATGCATTTACAGATGGAAGAGATACTGACCCTAAAGGGGGGCTGGACTATATCAAAGACCTTCAGCAACACCTTACTCATTCCACTGGGAAAATCGCTTCTGTAGTCGGTCGCTATTATGCAATGGATCGTGACAATCGTTGGGAGCGTGTAAAGCTTGCCTACGATGCACTGGTGAATGGGCAAGGCGAGCGTTCAAAAGATATTCTTGCTGCGGTCAAAAAATCTTATGACAATAATGTGACTGATGAATTTATCCGTCCGATCATTCATGTAGGGTCAGATAACCAGCCTTTGGCGACTATTGAAGAAGGTGATTTAGTGGTTTGTTTTAATTTCAGAACAGACCGTGGTAGAGAAATTACACAAGCATTAACGCAGCGTGATTTCGAAGATTACAATATGAAAAAATTGAATATCGACTACATCACCTTTACCAATTATGACAACACTTTCAGCAAGGTTCAAATCCTTTTTGATAAAGACAATTTAAACAACACCTTGGGTGAGGTACTTGAGCGAGCTGGAAAAAAACAGATTCGAATTGCGGAGACTGAAAAATATCCCCATGTGACCTTCTTTTTTTCCGGAGGTAGAGAGTCCGAGTTTACAGGCGAGAGTAGGTTGCTTTGCCCTTCCCCAAAAGTGGCTACCTATGACCTCAAGCCAGAAATGAGTGCTTTTGAGATCGTTTCTAAAATCAACCCTGAGTTGAAAAAGAAGAGTGCGGATTTCATTTGCCTTAATTTTGCAAATGCTGACATGGTAGGTCATACTGGAGTTTTTGATGCGGCTGTAAAAGCCTGTGAAGCGGTAGATAAATGTGCCGAATCAGTAATTACCACTGCGTTAGAAAATGATTATTCAATCATTGTCATTGCAGATCATGGAAACAGTGACATGATGATTAACGAAGATGGCACTCCGAATACAGCCCACACGACTAACCTTGTTCCTTTTATCCTAGTAGATAAAACTGACAAAATAGAAGTAAAAGACGGAAAACTGGGAGATTTAGCTCCTACAATTCTCACCTTGATGGGAGTTGATATTCCTTCTGATATGTCTGGAGAAATCTTATTAAAAAAATGAAATTGAATAGTAAAATCCGATTTAGTCCAATCTTTCTAGTTTTAATTGCTCTTTGGTCTTGCGGCGAAATTTCCAATACAGAAACTCAAAAACTCCCCTATTTTGATCTAAAAGGCTTTGTGAAAATTGAAGCAGAAAAATTGGATGGAGAAAATGTCTTTTTGACCACTCGAATCAATGGGGTAGAAAACCGGGAAGAAAAAGTGCTTACAGGAAGTGAATGGTTGGAAGAGTTTGACACTTTTATACAATCAGACATAAACAAGCCCTCTCTTTACCAATCCTACGATACCCAGGTAAAGAATAATATCTTATTCCATACGATTATGGAAGGTGCCAAGGGAAAAGTAAAAGAAATACGAATTACCTATATCGATGATAAGGTCGTTTCAGCTACGCTGAAATCTTCAGAGGAAAATCTCTTTTATAAAACATCGACCATAGCAGAGTTATATATGAATAATCTCACGCAAAAAGTAGATCATTATTCCATTGAGACCACCCAGAAAATTTGGTTTCTCAAAGCCAGTAACATCAAAATAATGGGTGCAATAAAATCCTAAAAAAAGCCTCAGCAAATGCTGAGGCTTTTTTTATTGGTTAAATAGAGGCGGTCGCTTCGCTTGCCATTCAGAATTTTTCTGAATGAAATCTCCAAGCAATACTAATTTGTCTTCTTCAAAAAGGTTAGCCAATAATGTGATTGAGGTCGGGCTGCCTTGCTCATTGAATCCATTTGGCAAACACAAAGCTGGTGACCCGGTCAGATTCGTAATTTGAAGTTGCCGGCCTGCAAAACTTGGGGTCACTATTACATCGTATTCTTTCAAAAGGGCGTGCATTTCCTCGATCAGTACGGTCCGTTGCCTCGCTAATTGAACGTATTCTACTGCTGGAATAAATCTAGCTGCTCTGAAACCATTTGGCCAAGCATTTTTACCCTGAGCCACCAATTGATCATCGATGTTCAATCGGGTCAATTCGTCAAATGCTGCTGCGCCCTCTACCATCAGCATCATAACCATAGGACCAGCCTCCACAGAGGTTTTCA
>JAHEBE010000201.1 GCA_024642365.1 Algoriphagus sp. | reverse complement strand
CTAGGTTAGCATATTTCTTTCCGAAAAAGAAAATTTTATCTCCTACTGCCACCTGAAGGTTCGTTGTAGTTTCTCTGACGACTATGTTTGATTTTTCAGGTGATTGCTCATTTCTAAAATACCTTCCATTCCCCAATACAGCTGTTCGAATTGCTTTAGCTTGAGTGTAAAGTTCTTCCCCGTGAATACCAATAGCTGTAATTTTTAATAGGTCACCTTGGTTCCACGATGAAGGAAGATTCAACGAGATTTCCCTTGACTCCCCTGGTTTTCCTTCAGGCAAATCAATTGTTCCTTCAAAAAGAATTGCGGGTTGTTTCCACCCATCGATGGATTGAATTTCCCATTTAAGCTTGGTTTGACTAAGGTTCGAATACAGGTATTTATTCTTTACAGTGATTTTACCATTAAATTCAGGACTTAGAGTGAATGGGTCGATTTGTATCGGGGACCAAATGGATTTGATAGTATAAAAACTTCCTTCTTTTTCCCGGTAAGGGCCTACTATTCCGTCTGGTGCATGATTACCATCAGAGTCATGGATATTTCCAAGGTCTTTTCTAAGGATGGCTTCGTCTGCAAAAACCCATAAAAAGCCGCCTGCTCCTAAAGGATTGGAAGTGTAGCTTTCCCAGAAATCTTCTAAACCAGCTCCTAATCCCCCATCATATAAGCCATGCAATAATTCAGTCGGTAGAAATACATCTTGACCATTGGTTAACCGATTAATACCCGCGTCATATCGAGGATAATGAAACGTATCAAATCCATTTCTTTGAAGCCACGGGTAAAGAATTGGCCTTTTTTGAATGTCATATTGATGGAAACCTGGTTCATTCGCAAAATCCCACCCTCCTTCATTACCATGATCCCAAATAACTACTGAAGGATGATTGGCATCCTTGAGCACTGTTTCTCGAATAAGTTTTGGACCAACCACTGTGTCATAGCCATCTTGCCAGCCTGTGACTTCGTCTAATACAAATAGTCCAAGCGAATCAGTTAATTCTAAAAATCGTTCGTCAGGTACATAATGAGACATTCGGACAGCATTCATATTCATTTCTTTCATCAATGAAATGTCTTCCAAATGATTTGATTCTGACAAAGCCCTGCCTGATGTAGGATAAGAAGAATGGCGATTGACTCCTTTGAAAATCACTTTTACCCCATTGACATAAAAGCCATCGTTTTTTCGAAGTTCAACAGTTCTAAACCCAACTCGCTCTGTCTTTTGGTAGCGGATTTTACCATCTTCCAAAAGCGAATAGCGTAAGTCGTATAAATTTGGTGCTTCGGGATTCCAACTTTTTATTTGAGGAATTTGGTTTTTCATCCAAACTGAATCAGACTCAATGTTTTGGGTAAAAGTGGCAATTACAGCACCAGAACCTTGATTTAATACATCCAATTGTACTTTTGCGTCTCTTGGAACTCTATTCAATACCAAAAGTGAGGTCAAGGATCCATCACCCTTGGCGTCAGTAGCAATCCTACTAAAATGATTTGCAGAAAGAATTTCTAAAAATACTGGTCTAAAAATCCCTCCAAAAATCCAGAAGTCAGCCTCTCGTTCTGCTTTATTTACTGAAGTGTTTTCCGAATGCTTTTTGACGGTGACCTCAAGAAGATTCTGTTTTCCAAAATTGAGAAACCGTGAAATGTCAAATGAAAAACGATAAAATCCCCCTTGGTGCACTGGACCAACTATTTTGCCATTTACTTTGACTTCGGTATCAGTCATAGCCCCATCGAAAACAAGCTGGATAATTTTGTCTTTCCAGTCATTTTCAGCCTTAAAATTATGCTTGTAATAGCCTATTTCTTTACCAAGAACCCGGTCAGCCTCTCGGTGATCATGTCCATAGTTAAAGGTGCCGAATCCCTCCATTTCCCAATTGGAAGGAACTTTTATTTTCGACCAAACGCCACTACTTCTACCCTCCGAAACTTTGAAATCCCACAATACAGCTGAGTTATGATCTTTCCCACTTAGGTAGATTCTTTTGTACGCATTGGTTTCTTGAGCTTGACTACCATTCGAAAAAGCAAAAAGTACGAAAACGCTTAGTATCAGTGGTAAAATTTTTGACTTCATAGATTTAGGGTAAATAATACTAGGTTCTAAAATAGGTCAATTCACTGGGATAAAAACAATTATGTGATTAAAAGCAAAATCAAGTGTTAAGTTTTTCAGATTTGAAAGAATTCATTTGAAAAGGTAGAAGGGCCTTTTTTAAAAATTATATATCTTAGACCCGAACTGAAATTTTTACAATTATGACTTCAATAGACCCTATTATACTTTCAAAAGCTGAATCTTGGCTGAGTGGAAATGTGGATGATCAGACTAAATCTGCCATTCGAAATTTGATCAATGAAAATCCCACGGAATTAGTGGATTCATTTTATCAAGATTTAGAATTTGGGACTGGTGGTCTTAGAGGATTGATGGGCGTAGGAACCAATCGAATGAATGTCTATACCATCGGAATGGCGACCCAAGGTTTGGCAAATTACCTTCTGAAATGCTTTCCGAATGAGACGATCAAAGTGGCTATTACACACGATTCTAGAATCAATAATACCCTTTTCGCTAAGACCACAGCAGATGTACTTACAGCTAATGGAATCACGGTTTTATATTTTAAGGAAATGAGACCCACTCCAATGTTGTCTTTCGCGGTTCGCCATTTTGGCTGCAAAAGTGGCGTGATGATCACAGCATCCCATAATCCGAAAGAATACAACGGATACAAAGCCTATTGGGAAGATGGAGCTCAGGTGGTCTCACCTCATGATAAAAACATCATTACAGAAGTTCAAAAAATCACCTCATTTGATCAGGTCAATTGGAAAAAGAATGATTCCTTATTCCATTACATAGAAGAAGACTTCGATGCGATTTATATGGACTTAGTGAAAGAATTAAGTTTAGCTCCAGAAGCAATTAAAGCTCAGAAAGATATGCCTATTGTCTTCTCTCCTATACATGGTGCATCTGGCAAGATGGTACCGGCAGCTTTGAGGGCTTTTGGTTTCAATAATATCAATATCGTAAAAGAACAAGCAGAGCCGGATGGCACTTTTCCTACTGTTATCTATCCAAATCCCGAAGAAGCAGAAGCGCTTACACTTTCTTTGAAACTGGGAAAGGCAGTAAATGCAGAATTGATTTTAGCATGTGATCCCGATGGAGATCGCTATGCTGCTGCAGTTCCGAATGGTACAGGAGAATTTGAATTGTTGAATGGCAATCAGACTGGAACTCTTCTGACTTATTATCTTTTGAGTCGGTGGAAAGAAGCGGGTAAACTAAACGGAAATCAGTTTATGGTCAATACGATTGTGACTACAGAATTGATTGATGAGATCGCTAAAGGCTTTGGAGTAACCTGCTTTTCTGTTCTGACAGGATTTAAAAATATCGCAGCAATTATTTTGGATTTAGAAGGAAAGAAGAAATTTATCGGCGGAGGAGAAGAATCTTACGGTTATTTAGTCGGTGATTTTGTAAGAGATAAAGACGGAGTTTCAGCCTGCGCAATGGTAGCTGAAGTTATTGCTTACTATAAGTCCAAAGGAAAAACGGTATTTGATGTCCTTGCAGAAGTTTATCAGCAGTTTGGGTTCTATAAGGAGTCTTTGATCTCTGTGACTAAAAAAGGGAAAGATGGTGCTGAGCAGATTCAAGCTTTAATGAATGGTTTTAGAGTTAACCCTCCATCAGAAATGAACGGAGTGCCTGTTGAAAGAATAGTTGATGTGAAAGAATCTACAATCACTCATGTGAAAACAGGAAAGAAAGAGTCTTTGCAGATGGATAAATCAAATGTGATGCAATTTTATTTGTCTGACGGAAGTAAGATTTCTGCAAGACCTTCTGGAACCGAACCTAAGATCAAATATTATTTCTCTGTAAATAGTCCCTTAGCGGATGTAAAAGATTATCGAAAGAAAGAGGCCGAACTTCAAGAAAAATTGGAAGGGCTTAAAAAGTACTTCAGTTGAAAAAATGCAAAAGCAACGATTTAATAATCGTTGCTTTTTTTTTGCTATTCGGTTCCAATATGGACCAAAGCGTCACCGACATTAATTACTGGCAGATTGTTTAAACCCAATACGTGGCCATTTGTAGGTGATTTGACTGGAACCTTTATGTGTCCATAAGGGTCGGAAATTCGTGCTAGTATTTGGCCTTTTTTGACCGAATCGCCAAGCTTGATACTGGAGTTGAATATGCCAGAAGCTCGTGCTCTCACCCAATTGCTTTCTTTTAAGAAAATTGTTGGTTGAGGTTCTGCATTGTATTCTAGCATTCCCAAACTTGCCAAAAGCCTTTTTGTCCCTTGAACTCCTTCTTCAATAGAGAAGTCATCCAATCGCATGGACTCTCCCCCTTCAAAAACAAGGATCCGCTTCTTGGCTTTATAGGCTGCTTTTCGAAAAGATTTTTCGATGTATTTAGAGTTTACGACATAGTGTGTTCCAAATGATTTGGCAAGTTCCAAAGCGACTTTGTCAGAATAATCCACACGAATCTGAGGGTAATTACTCAGCATTCGACCACCAGTATGAAAATCTATCCCATAGTCAATCTGTGGGATAATCTGGTCATTTAAAATAAATGCAATTCTTCCTGCCAAAGAACCCTTTTTGCTTCCGGGAAAACTTCGATTCAAATCTCTACCATCAGGAAATGTTCGAGTATTGGACAGAAACCCATAAATGTTCACCAATGGAATAAATATTAGAGTCCCTTTTAGAAGATTCCAACTTTCGTCCATTTCTTCCAAAAGTCTTTTTGCAGTAACTACGCCATTGATTTCATCTCCATGAACGCCACCACTAATTAAAACCACAGGGCCTTCTTCCTTTGCAGAACGAATAAAAATGGGGAGGTCGATGAGGGTGTGGGTGGGTAATTTGGCAATAGGCAGTTCAATATTCATTGACTGACCTTGACGGATTCGGATTCCATTGATCAGAATTTCTTTCATCAACTAGAGGTTTGGAAGTTTTTTAAATTTCCTATTGGTTTAAAATCTTACTTATTTCGCAAGACAAGGATTCATGCATGAATATACTACAAAACATTTCGCTGAAAGGCTATAACACATTTGGGATCGATAAAAATGCTAAATATTTTTCAGTAGCAAAGTCGGTCCAAGAAGTTAGAGAATTATTAGAGTGGGCAAAATCAAACCAT
Organism: Algoriphagus sp.; assembly: GCA_024642365.1. GTDB lineage: Bacteria > Bacteroidota > Bacteroidia > Cytophagales > Cyclobacteriaceae > Algoriphagus. The sequence goes on along the minus strand of JAHEBE010000201.1, from coordinate 632 downwards.
ATCGATGTCCTCATTCTTGGAGGGGGCAGTAATATTTTATTGACTCAAAATCTTGATTTATTGGTGATCAAGATTGAATTGACTGGTATTACTATTCTAAAAGAGGATAATGACAGCATTTTGATCGAAGTGGGCGCAGGAGTGGTTTGGCATGATTTGGTAATTTATTCCATCGATCATAATTGGGGAGGGATTGAAAACTTATCCTTGATCCCAGGAACTGTTGGTGCCTCACCAATGCAAAATATTGGGGCTTATGGTGTTGAAATTAAAGAAGTCTTTGAAAATCTAACCGCGCTAAATAGGGAAGATTTTACTCTTCAACAATTCTCCAATGAGGAGTGCAATTTCGGATATCGGGAAAGTGTTTTTAAGCATGAATTGAAAAATCAATACGTCATTTGTTCTGTTTGCTTCCGGCTACAGAAAAAGCCAGTATTTAAGACTAGCTATGGGGCAATCCAAGAAACTTTGGCAGAAAAAGGAATAACTGAGCTTAGTTTGAAAGCAATTTCTGAAACAGTGATTTCCATACGTCAATCTAAATTACCTGATCCAAAAATTATTGGTAATGCAGGTTCATTTTTTAAAAATCCAACAATTTCAAAATCGAGTTTTGAAAAATTAAGGAA
>JAHEBE010000200.1 GCA_024642365.1 Algoriphagus sp. | reverse complement strand
TTTAGCAAATGCAGTCATTTCCAATTCTTGATCGATGGAAGATTTGTCAATGAAATGCGTTCCTCTATTTCTATAAATCTCATAATCTCGCAATGAAGACTCATAGTTAGCTAGTTCAGGCGTGCTTTTTGAAAAACGAGGGGAGTTTGGAAATTGAGCCTTTTCCGACTCCGTCATATCTTCCCAAATTTTATAACTGATCTTTCCTTCAGATTCAATTTTAGAAAAAGGAGCATAAGGATGCTTGGGTTTTCCAGCTCTTAATCGTTCATTTTCAGGAAGCATTAAATACTTTCCATTCAAGTTTGCGAATTGATTCAGCAATTCAGCTTGCTCTTTTTCAGTTTTTTGGATGAAATGACTGCCTTCTTCCAGGCTAGATTTATAAGTATCCCTTTCAAGGATGTAGCTCGCTAAAGGAGCTGAAAGTTCGATAATTTGTGGAATTGGGGCGTCTGAGAATGGAATAGTTACTGTCCCACCCAGCGGGCTCCCAGATTCAGTATCATTTCCAAAAGCTTTTTCAAAACCTGATTTGGTATAAATACTTACCTGATAAGGTTGTGGGAACCTTTCTGAACGTGCATTTAAATACACAAAACTTGAAAAGAAGTGAATAATTTCTTGTTGATCTAGCTTTTCGAGGTCTTGATTAGCGATCACATTTCCATCCAACCAAACCGCAAACTGCATGTTGTCTTTCCAAGATTCAAACAACTTTGCGTCTGGAGTTTTTTTCTCCAGTTTGTTTTGAAGATTCGGAAGGCTTGCCTGCTCACCTAAAGTCAACTGCCCATAAGTTTTTGCTACAGATTTTCCTGCTCTATCTTGAACAAAAAACTTGGTTTGGGAATAATACCACGCTTTTGATCCAATTTCCGGGTTTTGTAATGATGGGTTGAGTGTTTGAAAAAATGCTACTGGCTGAATTTCAACGTTTGGTTCAATCTCTTTTTGAGCAACGACATGATCACTGAACAGATAGACCGCAGCTGCTCCTATTGGAATTAAAATCGCGATTTTGATCCATTTGATACTTGACTTTGATTTTCTCTTCATCATTTCTAATCGTTTTTTGGTTAATGAAAAATTCAAGCTACTCGCAAAAGAATTGACCGATCCAGGAGTGGAAAAACTAAGCAATAGCTTTTGGTATTGAACAATCGGAATAGATTGAATAGCAACCTGGTCCGCAATAAATTCATGGTTAAGTTTAATGGCGGTTTTTGCCAAATAAAGACCGGGATGGAACCAGAAAAACACCAACAAACCTTCAATAAATAGAATATCCCAACTGTGCTTTTCCACCACATGGGTTCGCTCATGCTCGAAGACTGCATCGGTAAATTTTCCTGAATCCAAATCAGATTTGGATACGAAGATGTATTTCAGAAATGAGAAAGGAAGTGATTCCTCCTCCAGAATAATCAATAACTCACCTCGGTAAGAAATCTGAACATGATGCTTAATCTTATTTCTTAAAACTTGAATATTACGAATGAATCGAACTAAAAAAAGTAGCGAAATCAAGCCATATCCAACCCAAGCAATCAAAATCCAATTTACTTCCAAAGTAGGGGTGACAGTTGTATTTGGAACGCTATTATCAATTTCTATTGGATAGTCAGGACTAGAAATAACCTCCTGTACATATGCTTGTTGCGGAATAGGACTGAAACTTTCCTGAGCTTCATGTTCTATAGTCACAAAAGGAATGATAAATGAGAAGGCTACTGCAAAAAGCAAATAAAATCGGTTGAAGCGATAGGTAGTTTCTTGCTGCAAAAAAAGTCGGTAAACCAACAACAACACGACTAAACAAAGCATGGATTTAAGTAGGATTTCCATTAGTTCTTTTGATTCAATTGATTGTCAATAATTGCTTTCAACTCCTTCAATTCCCGTTCTGAAAGGTTCGCTTTTTCTGTAAAAAAAGAGGCAAACTGCCCTGGAGAATCATTGAAAAAATTCTTAATCAAACTATTTATATGCTTTGCAAAATAATTCTCCTTGCTCACTAATGGGAAATATTCGCGCATATTACCGATCAACTCATAGCCTACAAAATCCTTATCCTGCATTCTCTTTAACAAAGTAGAAATCGTGGTGGCAGCTGGTTTTGGTTCAGGATATGCCTCCAATAAATCTTTCATGAAAGCTTTTTTTAACTCCCAAAGCCGATTCATCAATTCCTCTTCTGTTTTAGATAGTTTCATATGTTTTAAAATTATTCTACAAATGTAGAACTCATTTTCTATTCTACAACTGTAGAATGAATTATTTTCAAAAATTTTTTAAAGGGGAAAACTGATCTTTTTTCCAAAAACCCCTTACAAATGCGCTGATTACCACGACGTAAACTGAAAATCATTGATTTTTTTATCCCAAAAACTCCAGAAACCCAAAAAAAGGGAACTGCTCCTTGTAGCTGAATCCCCAAACACAGCAGCCATAGTTGGGAGTTAACTGCAGGATTCCTAATTTCGACCCTTTAAGACTTAGAATTCTACATGTCAGCTGAACATATTCGATTACAAGAGGACCGAGATTACACAAAACATTGGAAAAAATGGGGACCATACCTTACTGAAAGACAGTGGGGAACTGTTCGTGAAGATTATAGCCCTGATGGTGCAGCATGGGAAAACGTTACGCATGACGAAGCCCGGAGCAAAGCTTACAGATGGGGAGAGGAAGGAATTGCAGGGATTTCAGATTTCAAGCAAAAATTTTGTTTGGCCTGGGCTTTTTGGAATGGCAAAGATCCATTTATCAAAGAGCGACTTTTTGGATTGACCGGGAACCAGGGAAATCACGGGGAAGATGTTAAGGAAATCTATTATTATTTGGATTCCACCCCTACGCATAGCTATATGAAGATGCTTTATAAGTATCCTCAAGGGGAATACCCATACCGCCAGTTAGTTGAAGAAAGTCAGCGAAGAGGCAAGCAAGATCCTGAGTTCGAACTGATCGACACAGGCTTATTTGATGAAGACAAGTATTTTGACATTTTCATTGAATATGCAAAACACGACATAGAGGATATCATTGCAATCGCTACAATACACAATCGTGGACCTGAAGAAGCTAAACTATGGGTAATGCCTACGCTTTGGTTTCGGAAAACCTGGTATACTGGTCATGAGCCTTTTATGCCTAAGCTCAGTAAACAAGGTCCACATACCATAAAAGCATTTAGCCCTAAATCAGGAAACTACACGATCAATTTCGAAGGTGAACCAGAATTAAAATTCTGCGACAATGAAACCAATCGGGAGCGACTTTATGGAATTCCAAATGAAAAGCAATTTCCCAAGGATGCGATCAATGATTATGTAGTCAACGGACAAAGCAAAAATCTTAACCCAAAAGACTTCGGTACCAAAGCAGCAGCGATCTACCAAATCACCATTCCTGCAGGTGAAAGTAGACAAGTCAAAATGCGCCTTCAGCACAAACCTGAAGGTGATCCGCTGGAACTATGCGATCCCTGTATGGCTACTCGAAAGTCGGAAGCGGATGAGTTTTATGATAAACTTCAAGCAAGGGTTACTAATAAAGAAATGCGAAACATCCAGCGTCAGGCCTATGCTGGCATGATGTGGTCGAAGCAATTTTATTATTACGATGTGGAGCGCTGGCTCGAAGGAGATCCCGGGCGATATGTCCCGCCAGTATCTAGAAAGTCAGGTCGGAATTCAAATTGGAAGCATTTGCAGAATTACGACATCATCTCCATGCCGGACAAATGGGAGTACCCCTGGTATGCCGCTTGGGACTTAGCATTCCACACTATCCCTATTGCTCGTTTAGATCCTGAGTTTGCAAAAGACCAGTTATTGGTGCTTTTGAATGAGTGGTACATGCATCCCAATGGTCAAATTCCAGCTTATGAGTGGAATTTTTCTGATGTAAATCCTCCAGTTCATGCTTACGCAGTTCAGCGGGTTTATCAGATTGACAAGCGCGCAAATAATGGCGTTGGAGACCAGGAGTTTTTGGAGCGAGCCATGCATAAACTCATGCTGAACTTTACCTGGTGGGTTAACCAAAAGGATTCAGAAGGTCAAAATATCTTTGAAGGAGGCTTTTTGGGATTAGACAATATTTCGCTTTTTGACAGAAGCCACGCTCAATATTATGAAGGCAAGTTAGAGCAAGCAGATGCCACCTCTTGGATGGCCATGTTTTCATTAAACATGTTGCGAATTTCTCTCGATTTGTGTGAATTCAATAAGGTTTACCAGTTCACAGCAACAAAATTCTTAGAGCACTTCCTTTACATTGCTGGTGCCATGAGCAATATTTCCAAAGATGGAATATCGCTTTGGGATGATTTGGACAACTTCTTTTATGATGTATTTCATCTAGAAGGAAAAGAGTCTAAGAAAATGAAAGTAAGGTCGATTGTTGGATTAATCCCACTTTTTGCTGTTGAGCCAATCCGCGAAGAGCTTTTTAATTCATTACCAGAATTCAAAAAGCGATTGGATTTTTTCCTTCGGGAAAAGCCCAAATTAGCTGCTTTAGTCTCTAGCTGGATTCAGCCAGGCTATGAAAAACGTCGACTTTTCTCCCTTTTACGGGGCCATCGGATGAAGTCTGTATTACATCGAATGCTCGATTCTGACGAATTCCTAAGTGATTACGGCATTAGATCATTGTCAAAATACCATGATAAACATCCTTATGCGATGAAAATCAAAGGTGATATTTTGTCCATAAAGTACACTCCTGGTGAATCTGACACTCGGATGTTTGGAGGGAACTCTAATTGGCGAGGTCCGATCTGGTTCCCGATTAATTACCTCATCATTGAATCGCTCAAAAAATTCGATTTCTATTATGGAGGTAACTTCTCGATCGAATACCCGAGTGGATCTGGTAATTTCTTAACCATGGATGTGATTGCAAAAGAGCTTTCTCTGCGCTGTATCAAGATTTTCTTGAAGGATGAAAACGGGAACCGCCCAGTCTATGGCAGTAGCGAGAAGTTTCAAAAAGACCCTCACTTCAAAGATTACGTACTTTTCTATGAGTATTTTCATGGGGATTCAGGTAAAGGTCTTGGGGCATCTCACCAAACCGGTTGGACCGGCTTAGTGGCAGAAATGATCCATAAGTATTACAAGGAAAGAGAATACAGTAACAATGCCTCTGCTACCTTATTTAGAAGCTAATCGAATCGAAGCTGGTTGTGACGAAGTAGGACGCGGTTGTCTAGCGGGTCCAGTGGTCGCTGCGGCTGTGATTTTACCTTCAGATTATCAAAATTCTTGGATCAACGATTCTAAAAAACTAAGTAAGAAACAGCGAATCGACCTGGTTTCAGAAATCAAATCCAATGCGATTTCTTGGAAGATTGCAGAGGCAAGCGTGGAAGAAATCGATCAAATCAATATCCTCAATGCTTCATTTCTCGCAATGACGCGTGCCGTGAAAGGTTTACAAGTATTTCCCGAACATTTACTGATCGATGGAAATCGCTTTAAGTCAGATTTGACGATTCCCTATACCTGTGTCATCAAAGGAGACGGAAAATATGCCAGCATTGCAGCGGCTTCCATCTTAGCGAAAGTTTTCCGAGATGAATTGATGGAAAAGCTTGCAATTGATTTTCCTCATTATGCCTGGGAACGAAATGCCGGCTACCCTACACTTGCGCACCGGGCGGGTATCGAAAACCATGGGGATTGTATTTGGCATCGAAAAAGCTTTAAGCTTTTAAAAGATCAATTAGATCTGGAGTTTTAATTCAAAAGGAGGGGTTTATTCCTTTTTATCTAGGATTCGCTCAAATTCTAACTTGCCTCCTCCAGAATTTGTGGAGATTGTTTCAAGCACGAGTTTATTGGCATCTACTTCCAAAATTCGAGC
>JAHEBE010000199.1 GCA_024642365.1 Algoriphagus sp. | reverse complement strand
TTATCGACGCGATCTCAGCTAGCCTTGACCAATCCATGGAAAGATATCCCAACTTGATCTTAATGGGTCAGGATATTGGGGAATATGGCGGTGCTTTTAAAATCACGGATGGCTTCAAAGCCAAGTTCGGTGCGGATCGAGTTCGGAACACGCCCCTTTGCGAAAGTGCTATCATTGGAGCAGGATTGGGCCTTTCTATCAAAGGCTACAAAGCCATGGTCGAGATGCAGTTTGCAGATTTCGTCTCCGTTGGATTTAATCAAATCGTAAATAATCTGGCCAAGATTCACTACCGCTGGGGACAACATGCCGACGTAGTCGTGCGGATGCCAACTGGTGCAGGAATGGCTGCAGGACCTTTTCACTCCCAATCCAATGAGGCTTGGTTTTTTCATACCCCTGGACTGAAAATCGTCTACCCATCCAATTCTTATGATGCGAAAGGCCTGTTGAACGCTGCCTTTGAAGACCCAAACCCTTACCTCTATTTTGAGCACAAAGGGATGTATAGGTCGATCAGTGCCAGTATTCCAGATGAATATTACACAGTAGAAATCGGAAAAGCTGCACTTGCCAATACAGGAGATCAAGTGTCGATCATAACCTATGGGATGGGTGTTCATTGGGCTTTGAAAGCTGTAGAAGAAATGGAGATCTCAGCTGATGTGCTTGATCTAAGAACGCTTTTACCTTGGGATCAGGAAGCAGTGAAAGCTACGGTGAAGAAAACAGGAAAAGTAATCTTTTTGCAAGAGGATTGTCTGACAGGAGGTATTGGAGGCGAGATTTGCGCTTGGATTTCCGAGCATTGCTTTACTGATCTGGATGCTCCAGTGATGCGGGTTGGAAGTTTGGATACCCCGGTTCCCTTTGCTCCAAGTTTGGAAAAGCAGTTTTTGCCAGTGGAGCGATTCAAGGAAAAACTTCAAGCTCTAATCTATTTTTAATACTAGGGTAGCTTCAAGTCAATTTTAAAATTGATAAATTGAAGTAATAAATAGACTTTTCAGTAAATCCATATTATGAAATCTTCAAGTACTAAAGCATTTTTTGTCTTCATTTTCGGATTATTTACATGGTTCTCAAGTGCTACCGCGCAAACCTTTGTAGGTGCCCAAATTGACAACAGAGCCGGAATCAGAGGCTTGACCTTAAATCCTGCTAATGTGGTCAACCCGAGGCTTAAATCAGAATTAAACTTATTTTCTATGAGTGCATACGTGGGTAATGACTACATCGGTCTCAACCTATCAGATTTACCGGATTTTGTCGACTGGTCTAGTTTTGAACAAGGAGTAGATATCAATGCCAAACCAGATAACAACTTCGTTGGCAATGTGGACGTTCTGGGCCCCTCTTTTCAAATTAATCTAAGTGAAAAACACAGTATTGCCATTTCCACAAGGGTTCGAACATTTTTTAATTTGAATAATATAGGTGGAGAGTTTTTTGAAACCATACTTGAAGAAGATAATGGAGGAAACAGGTATGAACTTCAAATGGAAAATCTAAACGGAATAGCCCATACCTGGGGAGAGATTGGAGCCACATACGGACGAGTATTTTTGACCAATGAAACTTACAATCTTAAAGGTGCTGTGACGCTTAAATATCTCGGAGGGGCTGGTGGCGTAATCGGTTCGAGTGGGCTACTAGGTGCGCTATATCTTGAAACCCCTAATACGCTGACCACCAGAGGCAGTCTAAACTATGGATATCCCAGCGGATCCGAGGGAGGTGCAATCGAATTTGGTGATATTACATCAGGATTTGGAATGGATATTGGTTTCATTTTCGAATTAAAAGATGATTCGGATCGAGCATACACTGACGGCTATAAATTCAGAGGAGGTATTTCCATTCTAGATATCGGAGGTATCAACTATTCAAATTTCAGTACATGGGATTATGATATGAATAACACGATTTCAGCAGATGAATTCATTGACAAAAATCTAGGAGAAGTTTTGGAAGACAATTATGTCGGAACCGAATCCATCCAACCTACCTCTTTGGGAATGCCTACTTCTCTTCAGATTTTTGGAGATTATGCGATTACCAATAAATTTTATATCTCGGCGCATGGCTCGATCTCCATTCGTAATCATGGAGAACTTCCCGTAAGCCAAGTCATCAATAATATTAGCCTCACTCCTAGATTTGAATCTGGATGGATCAGCGTGTACAGTCCTTTAAGTTACAGGGAGTTCGAAGGTGGACTGTCTTGGGGATTAGGCTTGCGACTAGGCCCTGTTATTCTAGGCTCTGGATCTATAATCAGCAATCTTGTATCCAAAAACTCACGAAGCACTGACGCTTATATCGGAGTACAAATTCCATTTTATAACAAAGGGAAAAAGGTCAATTCACTCTAACACCAAAACCCAAAATTGATTTTTCGTATAAGGATTAGATTCCTCCTTTATGCGAAAGACTCTATTGGTGTTTTTGTTTTTGCTTTTGTTTTTTGGCCACTTTGCCAAGGCCCAATTTTTCATTGGCGGAGCACATTTCAATGGAAGCACTTCTGTTGGTCAACTTAAAGAAGAAGCTGGCTCCCTATTTTTTCCCACGATTTCTGGATTCCTGCTTTATGAGTTTCAAACAGCTCCTATCCAAGTCGGGCTGGACTTGGGTTATGGACTTTATGGTAGCAAGTTGGAGAAGCGTACTGATTTGTATCCCGGCTTCACGGATGAGCTTCGTCTTCGGAGAAATAACCATATTGTCACAGGGATGGTATCCATGCGTTATTTGCCGTGGGTCAATGCGAAATACACCCCGTTCTTGGAGACCCAATTTGGGGCGAATTACCTTTTTACCCACTATCAAATCAGAGCAACCATTGATGACGAACCCCTAGAGGCAGCCACAGATCACAGCGATTGGGCCCTTGCCTATCGAGTTGGGGCCGGGATTCAAATCCCGCTGCCTTTTCTTGACTCCAGTACCAAGCTCGAATTCAAAACAACCTATCAGGATAGTAGCAGTATCCGGTTTTTGACGAAAGGTGATGTGACGTATCTTCCAGATCAGGGAGACGGCCAATTCCGGTACGACTATCAACGGGGACCACTTCAGTTCCTCACGTTCTCCATTGGAATAGTGGTGTATGATATTTTTTATTAAATACGGAAAATGCCTTTAAAGAAAGAATCACCTGACTAAATTCTTACCCTTTAAGTAGATTAATACTTGATAGTGATTAAATAATGGCCAAGTTTTATCTGATTTTCATCTGATGGTTATGACTTTTGCATTGTAAGTTGCGTTCTGGCTTTTTAAGAAAAACCTTTTAGATCAGCAGACACTTTCGGAGTCCTTCTAGCTAAATATTATTTAGAAAGGATCAGAATGCGTGCGGTTGGCTTTATTTGAAATAGCTAAAATTTGACTTGCTTTCAAACTAATCAGCATTACTTCCTTTTATGATTTCCCAATTCCAACTCGGTTCGGGACGGGGAATTGAAAATGGCTTCTCGTAGATCCGTACCCGAATTGTACCAGGGGGATCCCCATCGAAATGATTGAAAAGGCGATTCATATCCTCAATCGTCGCTACTGTTATTTTAACTTTTGCGAGTCCCAGATCAATCATATTCAACTCAGTAGCTGCACGGCGGGAAATATCGATAATTCTTCTGGAAGTCTTCGGCAAGCGATCATTGATCCTCACCCAGACCGAATCCTGCGTATCGATCCTGGTTACTTTCACCCAGGTATCAAAGGGTAAATATTTGTGTGCAGCTGTCAAACTGTCTAGGTTAAATATTTCACCATTTGCAGTTTTTTTCAGATGAAATTTCTTCCCATAAAAACTCGCCGTACCGGTCTGAATCAGGACGGAATCTTTCGCCTGACCCATTGCAGCTACAGTACCCAGAAGCAAAAAGAAAATCAACAGCAAAACTCGCATATACAAAACTAGAAGAACATCGCTTCTTTCCAACAAGCTTGCCAATTGCTGACAAGTGGGAATTAAAGTTTGGTCTAAGCCGGTATAAAATCTAACTTAGATAGCTAGTCGAAAAACCAAAAATCAAGCCTTGTTATGAATTCAACCGATAACATTTGCTTGCTGACTTTTAGAAATGACCTATGATTAAAATTCTTCACACCGCCGATTGGCACCTTGGAAAAAGACTGCAGGAATTTCCTCGCATTGAGGAGCAAAAACTCGTTTTGGCAGAAATCTGTACCATAGCCGATGCCGAGGAAGTGGATCTCGTGTTGCTGGCTGGGGATATTTTTGACTCCTTCAATCCCAGTCACGAAGCACAGGAATTGCTGTTCAAAACCCTCCACAGGCTTTCCAAAAACGGAACCCGGCCGATCATTGCGATCGCTGGAAATCATGACAGCAACCAACTCATCGAAGCTCCAGATCCTCTGGCTCGGGAATTAGGCATCTTTTTTTACAGTAATTACCAGACTATCCTTCCGCTCGGCAAGCTCGATTCCGGAATAGAACTAAGCGCCAGCGAATCAGGATTTATGGAGCTTCGCCTTCCTAAATTTGATTTCCCCATTCGGATTATTTTAGCTCCCTATGCGACGGAAGTATCTCTCAAAACCTATCTAGGCGAAGAAAATCGGGAGGAAGAATTTCGAAGCATCCTTTCCTCCAACTGGCAAAAACTTGCAGATCGGTATTGCAGTGAATCTGGCGTCAATTTATTTGTAGGTCATTTTTATTTCTGCCAAGAAGGAGGTCCTATGGAAGATGAGCCAGAATCCGAGCGACCAATAGTTCACGTGGGAGGAACACAAGCTTTATTTACTAAGAACCTCCCTTCCCAGGTGCAATATGCTGCCCTTGGACATTTGCATCGCTACCATGCAGTGAGTAAAGACCCGATGCCAGTCGTCTATGCCAGTTCTCCTCTCGCTTATTCTTTCAGTGAAGCTGCGCAGCAAAAGCAGGTGGTTCTCGTAGAAGCGGAACCTGGAAAACCGGTTACTTATCAAGCTATCCCACTTCAATCAGGCCGTAGCTTGCAGCGGGTGAAATTTGATAATCTCCCAGACACCTTGAATTGGCTCGAGGAGAATCCTTATTGCTTTGTAGAATTGACCTACGAAACAGAACATGCTATCGATGCGGCCACTCGCAAAGCCATTCAAAAAGCTCATGACGGCATCGTAAATCTGATTCCTCAGGTGAAAGGCATGGGCAACTCTGAGCAGGCAAGGCTCCAGGTAGAAGATTTAAGCAAGAGTATGACAAGTCTATTTAAGCTGTTTTACCAAAGTGAAAAAGGTCTCGAACCCAATGCTGAAATGTTGGCTTTATTTCAAGAAGTAATCAGTCAGGAGGGAGAATCATGATACCAATTCGATTAGAAATCCAGGGATTATATTCTTACCGCGAAAAACAAGTCATTGACTTTGAAAAACTTACTGCCGCAGGAATTTTCGGAATTTTCGGAGCAGTTGGCTCTGGAAAATCCTCCATATTGGAAGCAGTCTTGCTAGCCCTCTATGGCAGCACGGAGCGGCTTTCTGACCGAGGCGAAAAAAGCAGCATGCTCAATCTACAAAGTGATGAGCTATTGATTTCTTTTCGATTCCGATCCGGCAAAAACAACCAAAGCACCTACCTCGCACGCTATGCTACCAAACGAAATAAAAAAGATCCCGAGAAGGTCGACTCGGCCGATCATGTCTTTTATGAGGTAAAAGGTACGGAGTTGGAGCCTTTGGAAATTGGTGCTGAGCAGCTCATAGGGATGAAAAAGGAACATTTCAAGCAGACAGTGATTATTCCCCAAGGGAAATTCCGAGAGTTTATAGACTTGACTCCAGGACCTCGGGCAGAGATGATGAAGGAGTTGTTCGGGCTCGAGCGGTTTGATCTTTCGCAGAAGACAGGTGCTTTACTGAAAATTGAAAAAGAAAAC
>JAHEBE010000198.1 GCA_024642365.1 Algoriphagus sp. | reverse complement strand
TTCTTACTAAATCTTGATCGATTTCTCAAAGTACCACCCACCTAAAAGTTTGACTTGAATTTGAATCACCGAACCGAACCAAATAAATGCCCGAAGGCAACGTGGCTAAATTATCTTTCAACACCTCACACTGAAATGATCCAATAAAGAATATTTTTCCATTGAGATCGAAAACCGAAATTTCTTGTTCCTCACAACTTTTATCGGTTGGAAATGAAATCTCGAGTGGACCTCCTTGATAAGGATTTGGGCTAATTTGGATCTTAAAAGTTTCGGAAATTACACCCTTTATCAATATGACTGAGCTCCAATTAGACTTGTCAGAAAAATCAATCTGCTGAATTTTGAAGTATAAATTTTGGGCAGGATTATGATCCGGGTGTTTAAATTCATAGAAAAAGGGAGTCTGGGGATTTTCACTTTTGAATACTTTACCTATCGAAATCCAACCATTCAATCCATTTTCTGATTTGAAGATTTCAAATTCTCTAGTTTCAACTTCAGTAGCCAGTTTCCAAGATAAAACCAGCTTTTTGGAAATGCGCTTTCCTTCAAAACTTAACCATTTCACTGGCAAAACACTAAGCGTTCGATAGCTTCCTACAGTAAAATTGATCCCTTCCAATTGTGAAAAAGTCAAGCTTCTCCTTGCCCAAAGTAGGCTAGGGTCAAGACCAGGCAAATGATTTCCAGGTGCCGCATAACCAGTCGCGACAATTCGAAGATCATCGACTTGATCAACAATGAGGTTGGCAGCTGAGATCCTAAGTTCGAGTGGATTAGAATTTGCGCTCATTCCAAAAAAACTGAAATAGCTAAATAATCGATAAAGGATCGGAGTACCATCCGAATCATTGAAGCCAGAATTATATTCTGCACCAAGGTACTCTGTAAATTTTATCTGAAGATTTTCGCGATTGGTGTTCCCAATTAGCTGAACAGTCCTAATTCCTTTTTGATAGCGGTCTGCGAATGGAAAGCTGGCATTAGTAGCATTGAGTGTAGCCGGCACGGCATAGTAATTCAACTCAGTGAGATTTTCCCAAGATCCGGACACATAATTCAATCCTCCCAATGTGGAATTATTCAAAAAAAGCTTGTTTTCCTGAAAGTTTAGGATGCCTTTGATTTGGTTGAAGGTATGTGTGACTGAAAGGCTTTGTTCCAGTGTGACTTTTCCACCAAGTTTATTCATTGTTAAATTTCGTGCAGTCAAGCTAAATCCTTGAATTCGCTGCTGAAGACTTCCTTCAAAATGGAGATCAATACTACTCGTAAGGATCGCACCTGTCCCCACTTGAGAAAGATCGCCTTGGACATAAAAAGTACTCGGTAGGGAAAGGTTTTGGTTGCCTTGAAGTTCTAAATTCGTAACTCTCGTGGGAATGCTAGCGTCTGAAAATGAACTTGTTAAAAATGTTTTGGGAGAGGTTCCACTTCTAAAAATAATTTTCCCATTTAATTGAAAATTGGCCGCTTCAATTTTCGGGTTTTGACCTTCAAGTATCAACTCTCCTCCTGCCTGCAAATCAAAAAGTGCAGCACTTACCCCACCAGAACCAGAACGAAACATAATCCCAGCATTACATTGAGAAACTAAAGTACCGCCATTTTCTATGATCAAGTTTCCAAATGGTCCTATTCCAAATACTGTAGTTTCGGTATTGAATGAAAGTGAGGCACAGGCGGCAGGGTTAACTGAGGTATCCAATTTTTGTAATACAGTTCCTGACCGAATGGTAAATTGAAGTGATTTGAAAGGTTCCTCTATTGTTAATTCTTGACCGGGTCCAGGATCGAAGATGACCGCATAGCGACTATTGGTAGTAAATCCAGACCAATTATTTTTCTTAATGATAGTTCTGCTAATTCCTCTAAAAACTATCCGACTTCCAATTGAATTCCCGATCCAGTTTTGGCTATTCCAAGTACCCGATGGCGTTCCTGGAGCTGGTCCGGAAAAAGCATTGAGTGAACCAAAAATATCCAAAGCAAATCCAGCAAGGTTTAATTTTTGGTTGGCGCCTGTCTCAGCATTGATAAAAACACTTTTGGCCTGTTCATTTCCAGTCAATGTTACTAAATGAGTCTGATCGATGTAAATGTCATTTACAGATCCGGGCTTAGATAATGTAACTACCCAAACTGTACCATTAAATGTTCGCCAAATTGCCGGATTGGAATAATTTCCAGAGCTGATCGTTTTAAATGAGTTGAGTTCTTGAGCTATTAAAGGATTGGTGAATGGGCAAAAAAATAAAACTGCCAAGAATAACAAGTATATTCGGCATCCTAAAAAGGAAAAATGGGACAACGTTTTGACCCTGGGTATCATTGAAAAATAGATTAAAAAAGAGTTTTAAGTTAATCAAAATGAATAGTAAAAAGAAAAGTTTAATAGTTTTTTTTATTCTGACTTTCAGCGCCTTATCCAATGTCTTTGGACAAGCTTATCAAATTAGTTTACTGACTGCTGATCCGGGGGATGAGCTCTATTCGGCTTTTGGCCATTCGGCCATTCGGGTCTTGGATAAAATGGAGCGAACGGACTATGTGTTCAACTATGGCACCTTTGATTTTAACACCCCAAATTTCTATGGAAAGTTTGCTTCAGGTAAGCTGGATTACATGCTATCGGTGAGCACATTTGCTTCTTTTGTCTCCGAATACGACCGTCAAGGGCGAGGAATCAAAGAACAAATTCTTGATCTGAATCCCGAGGAAACGGAGTTTTTGCTGGAGTTTTTACAGATCAATTACCAACCGGATCGTCGGTATTATCGCTATGACTTCTTTTATGACAATTGTGCCACTCGGATTCGTGACGGGCTGGATTTGGTGCTAGGGGATAAGCTGGTTTGGAGAGATGAAGTAAAGGAGTCTGATGACAAAACATTTAGAAATCTCATCGATGAGTATGTGTACTACTTGCCGTGGGCAGATTTAGGAATTGATTTAGCTTTAGGAGCCGTCATCGATGTGGATGCAACGCCTTTTCAGGAGCAGTTTCTTCCGGACTATATGTTTGAATCGTTCTCCAGGGCAGAGATAGTTGGAGATGGTCCATCAAGGCCATTGGTGAAAGAAACCTTGGTGTTGATGGAGTTTCCTAAAGTGGAAAAATCATTGGGGCTTTTTAATCCATATTGGATTTTTTGGGTGGTAGCGATTGTTTTTACCGCCATTACCTATATCGGGTTTAAGAAAAAGAAACTTTTCATCGGATTTGATTTGGCCTTTTTCGGGATCTTAGGCATCCTTGGTATTGTAGTGACCTTATTATGGTTTGCTACAGATCACAGTGCTACCAAGATGAATTGGAATATTCTTTGGGCATTTCCGGGACATTTGCTTTTAGCCAAAGCCTTGTGGTCAAAAACACTTCAATCATGGGTTCGAAAGTATTTGCTTTTCGCGTTAATCATGGCAGATGCCGCAGTCGTTTTTTGGATTTTGGGATGGCAATCCTTCCATCCAAGCTTGATCCCGATTTTGCTTGTTTTGATCTTAAGGACTAATTATTTGTACTACAATATTGGAAAGTATCGTTTGACCAAATCCTAAATTTTCAAGTTGTAAACTTTTGGATAGGGTAATGGTGTTGGGTATCTTCAAGCAATCCCATGGAATTTAAACTCACCTCAGATTATCAGCCTACCGGCGATCAGCCAAAAGCAATCGAAAAGTTGGTGGCGGGCATTAACAATGCTGAGCCCGCTCAAGTTTTGTTGGGCGTGACAGGCTCTGGCAAGACATTTACCGTTGCTAATGTTATTCAACAAGTTCAGAAACCCACGCTGATTCTAAGCCATAATAAGACTTTGGCTGCGCAACTTTATGGGGAATTCAAGCAGTTTTTTCCTGAGAATGCCGTCGAGTATTTTATCTCTTATTACGATTACTACCAGCCTGAAGCTTTTATTCCAAGTTCGGGAACCTACATCGAAAAGGATCTTTCGATCAACCAAGAGATTGAGAAGTTACGTCTAAGCGCTTCTTCGGCCTTGCTAACCGGGCGAAGAGATGTAATTGTGGTTGCCTCGGTATCTTGTATCTATGGTATTGGAAATCCTGAAGAGTTTGGGAAAAATGTCATTCGGATTCAGGAGGGGGATCGAATTCCTCGAAATCAGTTCCTTTTCAAGCTAGTTGATATCCTTTATAGTAGAACCCAGCAGGAATTGACACATGGGACTTTTCGGGTAAAAGGAGATACGGTGGATATTTTTGTAGCCTATGCAGATTGGGGATATCGAATTTTCTTCTGGGGAGATGAGATCGAGGCGATTCAACGGATCGATCCGATCTCAGGGAAAAAACTCAATGATGAAAAAATAATTTCCATTTTCCCAGCCAACCTATTTGTGACGGGTAGAGACACGATTACCACTGCGATTAAGGAGATTCAAGACGACATGGTTGCGCAGGTGAATTTCTTTGAAAAGGAAGGAAAATTTATGGAGGCCAAGCGCCTTCAAGAACGTACCGAATTCGATTTAGAGATGATCCGGGAACTTGGCTATTGCTCTGGCGTGGAGAATTATTCACGGTATTTTGATAGAAGAGAACCAGGAATGCGCCCCTTTTGCCTGATGGATTATTTTCCTGACGATTTTTTATTGGTGATCGATGAAAGCCATGTGACCGTGCCGCAGGTAAGGGCGATGTGGGGCGGAGATCGCTCTCGCAAAGTAAACCTGGTAGATTTTGGATTTCGACTTCCCTCTGCTTTAGATAATAGGCCATTGAAGTTTGATGAATTTGAAGAACTCGCCAACCAGGTGGTTTATGTATCCGCTACTCCTGCAGACTATGAATTATCATTGACAGAAGGAGAGGTAGTGGAGCAAATCATCCGTCCTACCGGACTCTTAGACCCGACAATTGAAGTGCGTCCCAGCCAAAATCAAATTGATGATTTATTAGAGGAAATAGACCAAACCATCAAAACGGAGGCTCGAGTACTTGTGACTACGCTGACAAAGCGAATGGCCGAGGAATTACAAAAATTTCTTGAGCGTGCGGGTGTTAAATCCCGGTATATCCATTCCGAAGTAAAAACCCTTGATCGGGTAGAAATCCTTCGGGAATTGCGACTTGGGATTTTTGATGTCTTGGTGGGAGTTAACTTACTTCGGGAAGGATTGGATTTACCAGAGGTGTCTTTGGTTGCAATTCTTGATGCTGATAAAGAAGGCTTCTTGCGAAATGAACGAAGTTTGGTACAAACAATCGGTAGAGCGGCACGAAATTCCGAAGGGCGAGTGATTATGTACGCTGATAAAATCACGGATTCCATGCAATTGGCAATTGATGAAACGAAACGTAGACGTGCCCTTCAAATCGAATACAACACAGAACATAACATCACGCCAACCACTATTTTGAAATCACGTGAAAAGATCATGGGTCAAACCAAAGTCGCAGATTCCAAGAAAAACGCAAAATTCTATGCTGAGCCTATGCCTGGTGAAGCGAGCTTGGCTGCTGATCCAGTAGTGCAGTATTTAAGTAAAGAAAAGTTGGAAAAACTGATCCAACAGACTCAAAAGCAAATGGAAAAAGCAGCAAAAGAACTCAACTTTATGGAAGCTGCTCGGTTAAGAGATGAGTGGCAATCGCAAAAGGCACGATTGGAGCAATTGAACCAGGGGGTCAAATCCTAATTCTGAGTTCGAACAAATACGAAAACAATGACACTTCAGGAAATAAGATTGCTTGCCTCAAAAGGGGAGGGTCTTAAAATTGAATTCAAAAAGAAAGCGGCACATCCGGAAAAAATCGTCCGAGAACTCATTGCTTTAGCAAATACCTCAGGTGGAGATTTGTTGATAGGAGTGGATGATGATGGAACGGTAAGTGGTCAGCGTTTCATCGAAGAGGAGATTTTTGTGATGGAAAAGGCAATTCGTGAATT
>JAHEBE010000014.1 GCA_024642365.1 Algoriphagus sp. | reverse complement strand
AAATGCGCTTAAGCAACTTATTTATCTTGGAAGTTTTGCCGCTTTCGGAATTATTGTTGTCTTTTTAGTTTTTAACAATAGGCAAAAACAAAAAGCAAATAAGATTTTAGAAACCACGCTGTCAAGGTTAAAATCCACCCAAGCCCAACTGATCCAGTCGGAGAAAATGGCTTCACTTGGAGAGCTCACCGCAGGCATCGCCCATGAAATCCAAAATCCGCTGAACTTTGTGAATAACTTCTCCGAAGTCAGTAGCGAGCTTATTGATGAAATGAAAGAAGAGTTGGCAGGCGGTAATCAACTCTCAGCAGGTGAGATCGCAGATGATCTTAAAGAAAATCTTTCTAAAATCAACTATCATGGCAAACGGGCAGATGCCATTGTTAAGAGCATGCTGGAACACTCCAAAACTGGAGCCGGAAGAAAAGAATTAACTAATCTCAACAAGCTGCTTCTGGAATTTTCCCAGTTGGCTTTAAGCAGTCAGCAGGCGAAGGACAAAAACTTTGAAGTAACTCTGAAACAAGAATTGGATTCCGGCTTGCCTCAGTTGGAAATTATTCCTTCTGATATAGGCAAGGTGATACTCAACCTAGTCAACAATTCATTGTACGCAGTCAAGGAAAAAGCAAAGAAAGGTGTGGAAGGCTACAAACCCGAGGTAATAGTCACTACGAAAAAAACAGAAAAAGGCATCGTCCTTTCAGTCAAAGACAATGGCCCCGGTATCCCTGATGCAATCAAAGACAAAATCTTTCAGCCATTTTTTACCACGAAGCCTACTGGTTCTGGTACAGGATTGGGATTATCACTATCTTATGATATAGTGAAAGCGCATGGGGGAGAGTTGTTAGTCGAAAGTAAGGAGGGGAAGGGTACCCAGTTTTTCATCCAATTACTTTGTCAATGAGCATTTGATTTCCTTCTTCCGACATATCAGACAAAAGCTACTTAGCCAAAATCGTGTCACCCGATATTTTTTTTATGCCATCGGGGAAATCATCCTCGTAGTCATTGGAATCCTAATTGCACTTCAGGTAAATAATTGGAATGAGGAGAAAAAGGACCGGGTCTTTGAATTAAAAATGCTCAAAGAAGTCCAAGAAGCACTCGAAACAGATATACTCGATTCCGAAAGGAATATTGATAGAGTTAGACGCTTAGATTCTGCTGCCAATCATTTTATTCAACTTGCCATCCAAAAAACACGATTTCAAGACACGCTTTACCTTAATGGTATTTCAAGATGGTACCTGTTGCGTACAGGCATCAATTACATCAGAAATACCGGACCCTATGATGCCATCAAATCTGCCGGACTAGATAAAATTTCAAACGATACCATTCGGAAGCAATTGGTGAATTACTATGATTTTAGAGTAGTTCAGCAAATGAAATTCATCGAATGGATCAATCGGGACTACGAGCCCGATGTGGATCGATTAGAATCCTATTTGGGAGACCCAGAAATAGAGGAGGTGAATGGGAAAACCATTTTTGTACGAAAGTTCCCAGAAGACTTACTTTTTAGAAATGACTTTTTGTTACTTCTGGAGAATACCAAGACGCGTGCGGAAATGAATCTTACCTACCTCGAAAATTATGCTGAGGAAATGAGAAAATTGTCAAAGGTACTAACCAAAGAGCTGAACAGATGAGGGAATTAGGGATCTTGATATTTCTCGTTTTTATATTTGGGATGGCTCAAGCTCAAGAGAAAGACTATCAAGTTCTTTCTCACAACCAATTTTTGGAATTAATCCAATCAGAGGAAGACTCGGTTTTTACGCTCTCCCATGCCAAAATAAGGTTCGATTCCCTAACCGATCAGCGGTTTACAAACTTTAGGGAGCCAAAGGATTCTATCTTGATAAATACCTCGATTGTACTTGAAGACGTGATTTTTGAAAGCGGAGGTTTACTTTCTTATATCTCTTTTAAAAAGCCGGTAACGTTTATTGAATCCGGACCCTTTCGGATTCGAAATTGCAGTTTTTCACAGGAGTTTATACTTAGGAATTCGGAAAAGTTTGAACTTCACAAGAATGACGCATTCAGTAATCTATGGTATGATATATCCAATAATTTGTTTTTGAGCCCTGTAAAAGTTCGAATCTCAGGAAACAACTCAAAATCTGTGACTACAAATTTTTACCAATTGAATTTTGAAGATAATGTGATTACTACTGAGTTAAGGAATCCTGATTTCAATAACTCAATAGTGGACATTAGCGGTTATGATTTAGTACAAGTAGTTATCGAAAAGAATAAAATCGAAACCATAAATGGAAGGGTTCATTTTAATGCAACCGGACCTACAAATAATACTTTCATCACTGGCAATACTATTCGTTCAGAGGCACTATTCATCTATAAAAAGGATGATATGAGGGAACTTGAATTATGGGATAATAAAATCGAGGCCCCTGTATTTTTGGGTATTGACCAACTTCTTCCAAATTACATTATTGACTGGAAAGATTTGGAAGACAAATTAATTTCAAGTACCCGGTATTTTGTTTTTCATTTCAATTATTTCTCTGACACAATTTTTAATAGCAATATCTTTTCAGAAGAATTTGTCAACAGATACAGAAATACCCATAGAATTGAAAACGAATATGTCTTCAATGCAGAAACGTCCTTATTGGGTTCTTTTCGAAATCATTATCTTGAAAATCATAATCGTGCTTCTGCAAACAGTGTTTTTGTGGCAATCAAAGATTTGGAAACACAGCGTCTGGCTTATTTATATCGGGAGGATCCTACCTTCAAAACCTATTTTACTTGGAAAGTCAACCAGTTTCTGAAAATCTTCTCTGCTTACGGAACAGAGCCTGCCCGGGCCATAATTTTCTCTGTCTATGTAATTCTTGCATTTGCCCTGATCTACCTCTTCTTTCCCAATTCCTGGGATGCCCATGGGAAAAATCGGATCGTGGACCGCTACCTCTTTTTCTTTAAATACCTAAAGAAAAATGCCGGTATCCATGAAGTCTATTTGGAGGAAAAACAGCAGGATCTCTTAGATTATGAAGAGTTTAAAACCCTAATCAAGGACTCTAAAAAATCGGTGCCAAGATTCTTTTCTGCAACCGCCCTTCCATTGTATCAATGGGCTATTTCAGGAACTCGAATCAGTGC
Organism: Algoriphagus sp.; assembly: GCA_024642365.1. GTDB lineage: Bacteria > Bacteroidota > Bacteroidia > Cytophagales > Cyclobacteriaceae > Algoriphagus. The sequence goes on along the minus strand of JAHEBE010000014.1, from coordinate 19,962 downwards.
CAAAATCCTGAGCAAGATTGATATCCTAAAAGGAACTTGGGAAGATTTGCCTACAGGCCAAAAAGCATGGAAGTCATTTCTACTGGTTGGGGGATTCTTGATCGCTTTGGTTTATGACCTTTTAATCAAAGTACTCAATGCACTCATGCTTTCCATCAACACCTTTACGACTTTAGGTTTTGGAGAGATTCCAATCAAGGGATTACCGAGATATCTGGCCATTATCCAGGGATTTATTGGCTGGTTTATGCTGACGATTTTTAGTGTTTCACTGATTAGCCAACTGTTGAACTGATATGAGGAAGCTTATTTTCGCACTTCTCCTGATAGCCTCTTATCCCTGCCCAGCTCAGGACAGAGAGGAAATGTCTTTTTCTCGATTATTTGAGAAAATCGAACAATCCAAGGACAGCGTCTTTAAACTCTCTCACGCCAAAATCACCTTCGATCCCTTAACTGATCAACGGTTTTCAAACTCTGATGAAGTAAGAGATTCTGTTTTTATTTATAAAGCAATCGAGCTTGAGGATGTAATCCTTGAAGGAAGGACGAGAATCACTTATATCTCTTTTAAAAGACCTGTCAGCTTGATTGAATCGGGGCCTTTTGAAATTTCGAACAGTTCTTTTGCTCAGGAATTTTCAATCTCCAATTCTCAAAATTTTGAGAGTTATGAAAAAGGAAAAATAGGTGCATTGGATTATTTGTTTTCCAAAAATAATTTCCACAACACCGTGGAAATTAAATTCAGCGGGAAGGAACAGGGCTCACCTTCCTATAATGCCTACCAGATATATTTTGAAAATAACACGGTAAAATCTGACATAAAAAAAACTGATTTCAATGAGGGCATAGTGGAAATTTGGGGATATGATATCACTCAAGTTTCAATCCGAAATAATAGTATAAAGGCTCAAAATGGAGGAGTTTTCATAAATGTTTCAGGGGCGTCGAATAATGCATTTATCGTTAACAATACTATTAATTCTGAAAGGCTGTTTCTTTATAAAGATGACGAAATGGGAGAATTCGAGTTGAGAGAAAATGAAATCGAAAGTCCTGTTTTTATTGGCTTTGATCAACTCCTTCCGAACTACATCATTGATTGGAAAGATTTGGAAAACAAATTAATTTCAAGTACTAGATATTTTATTTTCCATTACGATAATTACTCGGACACGATTTTCAGAAGCAATATCCATTCTGAAGAATTTGTCAACAGATATAGAAATACACATCGAATAGAAAACGAATATTCCTTCAATTCAGAAACTGCTCTCTTGGGGTTTTTTAGGGATCATTACATCAGTAATCATAATCGGACTTCTGCCAATGGGGTCTTTGTTGCCATCAAAAATCTGGAAACCGAGCGTTTGGCCTATTTATATCGAGAGAACCCTAGCTTTAAAGCTTTCTTCACCTGGAAAGTCAACCAGTTTTTGAAGATTTTCTCAGCTTACGGAACAGAGCCCGCCCGTGCCATAATTTTCTCGGTCTATGTAATTCTTGCTTTTGCCCTGATCTACCTCTTCTTTCCAAACCATTGGGACAGTCACGGAAAAGAACGGATTAAACATCGCTTTCTCTTCTTTTATAAATACCTAAGCCTTAATAAAGGTATTCATGACGTGTACTTGGAAGACCAACGCGAGGAAATTGAGAATAATCAAAAATTTTTAAAGGTACTTATGGCACATAAAGAAGAGGCTCCCAAATTCTTTTTTCTGGCCGCAATGCCTCTTTATGGTTGGACTATGTCCGGAACCCGGCTTTATTCTAACCTGCTCAAAAGAATAGATTTCCTAAAAGGGGCCTGGAAGGAAACCGATAAAAAAGTAAGGCCATTAAAGAGCCTTCTTGTTGTGTTGATATTTGTCATTGCAATTTGCTACGACCTCTTCATCAAAATCTTGAACGCTATAATGCTCTCCATCAATACCTTTACCACCTTGGGTTTTGGAGAGATTCCTATCAAGGGATTGCCGAGATACCTTGCCATTATCCAAGGATTTATCGGCTGGTTTATGCTGACGATATTTTCCGTGTCATTAATCTCTCAATTATTGAATTGATATGAAAAAGTGGCTTATTCTTTTATTCTTTCTACCCCTAGCTATTAATGCTCAGGAAACTACTTATCGGTATTTTTCCTATACAGAGTTTTTTAAAATGATCGAAGAAGAAAAAGATTCAGTTTTCCGCTTCGAAAATGCCATTATCCAACCGGATCTAGAGATGGATTCCCTTTTCATGATGACGCCATTTAGAATACCTGTTCGTGAAGAACTTTTGATTGTCGATAAAGAATTGATTTTAGATAATGTTCATTTCCAGAATCCCATTTATTTCAGTCCGGGGAACTATTCACCGGGATATTTAGCTAAAATCCATTTCACCAAGAATGTAAGCATTTTTAATACTGCTGCACTACATTTCAGCAATTGTCAATTTGATGGTTCAGTCCAAATTGGAGGAACTGGATTTTTCTGTTCTTTATTGGACCAACTTGAGCAAGAGCAACGAGTCATTGACAATATCCGAATTGTAAATTCCGAGTTCCGCCAAGGTTTATCATTATTTTTTAATTGCAACTATCAAGAATCCAACGGAAATACGACAATCCAGCTTTGGGAGAATGTATTTTGGCCAAATGATGAGGGAAATATCACTAGGTTAAGAGGAAAAACCAGCCTTTCGGTCATTGGCCATCAATTTGGAGATTTTTTACTATATGGAAATGAGTTTAAAGAAGAGGGATTTGTTTTCCTGATGACTTCAGGAAACCAGTTGGTAGTAACCGAAAATAGATTTGGAAACAGCCTACTTAATCTTATAACTGGTAGGCCGGAATCAAATTTCTTTCTTGATATCGAAAAAAATGAAATTTCTAAAAAGGTAATTTTTCAGCCTAGTGGATATTCACCAAATCAGGTAATTGAATTTAGTCAGTTTAAGGGAGGGATACGATTTGGAGAATCCTACGGTATGTTCCTTTCTGAACAATACCCAATGGACTCTGAAATTAAAAGGCCTACCGAACTTGAACTCTATCACTCGGACAGCCTGCAAAATATATACGAGGAGGTTTTTCTTGTAGAAAATTCGGATGCCTTTCTATCAGAAACTACAAATCTGGGAATGCTTTTTAACCACTATAAAAATCTTCATCAAACCAAGTTTGCAAATCAAATTTATATTCGGCTCAAGGATCTAGAAACCAACAGGCTGGGATTTGAATACAAAACAGATCCTTCCTTCGATACTTATTTCACCTGGAAGATCAACCAGTTTCTCAAGCTATTCTCAGATTATGGTACCAAGCCTTCAAAAGCCATTGTCTTTTCTGTCTATGTCATTCTTGCCTTTTCGCTTGTTTATCTCTTCTTCCCTAATTCCTGGGATGCCCACGGCAAAAACCGGATTGTGGATCGCTACCGGTTCTTTTTCAAATATCTCCAGCGGAATTCAGGAATGCACGAGGTCTATCTTGAGGAAAAGAAAAGCGAGCTATTAGGCTACGAGGAATTCAAATCCATTATCACCAATTCTGAAAAGTCTGTTCCTCGCTTCTTCTCTGCCACCGCCCTTCCGCTCTATCACTGGGCTATTTCAGGAACCCGAATCAGTGCGAAGATCCTGAGCAAAATCGATATCCTAAAAGGGACATGGGAAGATTTGCCGGCCGGCCAAAAAGCATGGAAGTCATTTCTACTGGTTGGGGGATTCTTGATCGCTTTGGTTTATGACCTGCTGATCAAAGTACTCAATGCACTCATGCTCTCCATCAATACCTTTACCACCTTGGGTTTTGGAGAGATTCCCATCAAGGGATTGCCTCGATACCTTGCCATTATCCAAGGATTTATCGGATGGTTTATGCTGACGATTTTTAGTGTTTCTCTTATTTCCCAATTGATGAATTGATATGATCACTTTATTCCGAAAAATCCGACAAAAGCTTCTTCAGCAAAACCGGGTTACCCGCTACTTAGTCTATGCCTTGGGTGAGATCATTCTGGTAGTAATTGGGATCCTTCTTGCTCTACAGATCAATGAATGGAATAAAGAAAGGATAGATCGTAAAACATCTTATTTGCTTCATCAAAGAATTATTGAGGATTTAAATCAAATAAATGAAAGGACAGAAATGTCCTATTCGGCGGCAGTCGAGAATATCGAATTGATCAATTTTGTAGTGAATTGCCTAAATAACAAAAGCATTCCTGAAGGAAAGCACGAAGAATTTGATCAGGCAATTTTACGGTTTTACAGGTACAGCTATCCAAGCTTTGGATTACCAACTTTGGAAGAAATGCGGTCTAATGGAAAGTTGGATTTAATCTATAATGTAGAATTAAGAAAAAAGCTAAATGCTCTGGAAGGGCTAATCGCTAATTCTAAAACTATCTTAGGCAATAGCGGGCAATCGATCCAAGACAACCTGCTCTATTTCGACACCTATATTCAATCCAAAGTGGATCCTACCAACCTTCGATTAAGTTTTACATATGACTTTGATGGGATGGCTTCGGATTCGGAATACATCAATAAATTCTCCAGAATAGTAGTTAATTGGAGGGCCGTCGCATTTTTTAATCAAAGTATTCAATCCAATGTGACAGAAATAGTGGGCCTTGTTGAAGATGAAATCAAAAAATTAAAATGATCTCCCTATTCAGAAAAATCCGGCAGAAACTCCTCTCCCAAAATCGGGTAACTCGCTATCTGGTATACGCCTTGGGTGAGATTTTTTTGGTGGTGATCGGGATATTGATTGCCTTGCAGGTCAACAACTGGAATCTGGATCGCTTGGAAAAGAGAAAATCCAGGGAATTCCACCAGCGTCTGAGTAATGATTTGGATCAGATCATTAGGTTCCTTGGAGGTATTGAAGAGTATTCCAGTCTTGTAGCTAACCAATTGGATGAAGCGGTGGAACTTTTGGAATCTGGAGAATTCGACGATTCAACCAAGCGCGTATTGGACTTTGCTTTCGGCAATTATTTTCGGCTTTCCCGCCACTTACCGGAACTATCCACCTACGAGGAAATGAAAAGCTCAGGACAGTTGGGTTTGATTTATAATCTGGAGCTTCGAGAGGAGCTGAGCAAATACATCACCCAGCAAAAGCTAGTCAGCACTATTTATGAGGATTTAAATGAAAAGGTCAATCAAACTACTTTCATGGACCCCTACTTAAAATTTGAACCAAATGGTAGTGTGACTGATAATGCGTTTAGCTATGATTTTTCAAAAATCCGACAAGACCAAGTTGTAATTAACACCTTGTCGAGATATGCCTTTCACTGGAAATCCAAAAGCTTCTTTTCAAACAATCTTCAAAATCGGGCAACCCAACTCCATGAACTGATTCAAAAAGAAATTGATACTTCCTTATGATCACCCTATTCCGCAAATTCCGCCAAAAACTCCTTTCGCAAAATCGGATTACCCGGTATTTGGCATATGCAGTGGGAGAGATTTTTTTGGTGGTGATTGGGATTTTGATTGCCTTGCAAGTAAACAACTGGAATGAGAGCAGAAAATTGAAAAAACAGAAAGCTGTTCTTTTGGAAAACCTGCAGCAAGAATTTGAGGAGAATCAAAAGCGCTTGGACATAATTTTAGGGTTCCTGGAAAACAGAGAATCTTATGCCCGGCATATCCTGTCACTTTTAGATTTCTTACCCCAGGAGTTGGACAGTATCCAAACCATTTTTGCCCTTGAAAGGGCTGGCTTCGTCCACTACTTTAATCCTACCCAACCCACCTATGAGGAAATGAAATCCTCCGGAGCACTTAGCCTTATTTCAAATAAAGAGCTTAAACGAGTTATGTCCAGTTACCAGACATTTTTGGAATATAGTTATCGAATAGAAGAAAAAAACAGTGACGTAATCCAAACCTACGCAGACCGAATTCTGCGGTATATGGACCCGGATTTTGGAACGGTGAACATTAGCGATAATGAGTCCAAAGCATACGCGGGAGTACAATTTGACCTTGAGGCTATGTCAAATGATCCTGAAATTCAGTATCTTCTCAAAACCATCATCCATAAAAGCTTATCTGAGGCTTCCTATAAAGAGCGGATTTTCCGCACCAGATTGGCTTATATCCTTGAATTGATCGAGGAAGAGAAGAAAACATTAATGAATGACTAAAGTAAAAACCCATACCAATTTTTTAAGAAACAGGTTCCATTTTGGCTTTACCCTACTATTTCTCTTAGGCTTAACTTTTTCCTCCCAAGCCCAAAATTTCATTTTTAACAACATCACTTCCGATGATGGTTTGCCAAGCACTTCTGTTACAGATGTTACCCAAGACACCTATGGTTTTATTTACTTGGGCACATGGGATGGCGTTTACCAGTTTGATGGGAAAAACTACAAGAAGATTTACTACGAGGGAAGGTATGTAGAGGCTGATGACAAAGGAGGAGTATGGATCGAAGCCCAGGACGGTAACTTGGTTTATTACGATTCTAATCGAGACAGTTTGACTGTTTACATGGAGGTTGACTCCAGAAGGCGTTATATCCAGGTTCTTTTAGGAAAACAAGGTGAAGTTTTTGCCGCTACCTCCAAGGGGATTATGAAACTAGACCCAAATGCTCAAAAATTTATTCTCGAACCAGGGCAGGAGGAAGGAGCCGTCTGGGAACTAAATCTAGGTGAGGATGGTAGGATCAATTTTCTGTCAACCATAAGAGAAGAAGGTATAGCCAAAATTGGTACTAGAAGCCCCAATGCAGAATATAGCTATGAACAATTTCCCGAAGATCAAAATACTACCGGTAGATCGTCCTTTGCTTCTTCTTATCCCACGATCATTCTTCCCTATGGTAAATCAGGGACTGTCCTTCTAAACCTTAACGGATTAGCTATTCGGGAATCCAATACTGATCCTTGGACATTTAAAAAGGTATCCGAGCCTGAAATACTTAAAGAAAAAGGCTTTGAAAACGATGCCTCTTACTTACTTCTGGATCAATTTCTATGGCTCAATCAGCGAAATGCTATCACTAGGATTAATGTGGAAACTGGGGAATCCCTGACCATTCATTCCGGAACCAATACACATAAAGAATTACTCCCCATGTCCAGCGATCATGGGTGTAGATTATTTCTGGATCGACAAGGGGTGCTATGGATACCCAAATTTGCTTATGGCATTAGCCTATTGAACACCTTCCAATCAGATTTTGGATTGCTACGCGACGAAAAAGAAAAAGTAATCCCAGATATTCTGTCTTCTTATGAATTGTCAGATGGGTCCTTTTGGGTAGGACAGCGGATTTCCTTTGAGAAGTCTTTGATTCACTTCTCATCGGATAGAAAAACTATCTTGCATCGCTTGGGAGATGCTAGGACTGACTTATCCCCTTTAGCTAATACAATCCGATCACCTGGAAAATCTACTGGGCCAGAATTAACCCACCCTTATCCTTGGGGGATCACCCAAACCGCTGACTCTGTTCTTTGGGTGGGGACGGGATCTCCAGGAACTGGAAATGGAGGACTAAACCGAATCGACCCAAAAACAGGGCTGATTACCCGATATCGAAATGACCCTAAAGACACAACCTCATTAGGCCAAAACTGGGTATTAGGGATTCTTAAAGATCCAGGAGATAAGCTATGGATCAATCATACCGGGGGAGTGGATTTTTTTGATCCAGAAACAGAGATTTTTGAACATGTAGTGAAAGATACCTCTGGTTCAGGATTCAGAGGGGTTTTGATTGATTCCAGGGATAATATCTTAATACAGGATAATGAAAGGCTAAACTCCTGGCTTTTAATCGATACCAAAACCAAGTCCATTGTAAAAAAAGGGAATTTGTTTGGGCCAGATTTGAGATTTGTTACAGCAAGGCCATATCAAGACCAAAAAGGACGAATTTGGATAGCCTCAGTTGATGGGTTTGGTTTTACAAGTGAAGAGTACGATGGGCTTAAATTTTGGCAAACCTATGAAGACTTTGGCTTTCCAGATTTGGAAATTAAGGCATTTAGCGATGATAATGAGGGCAATGTCTATTTTGCCAGTTCAGAGGGTATTTTCCAATACAATCCCGAGACGGGCAAGACTATTCGGTTTGGCTCAGAACGAGGCCTTCAATCAAATCTTTTTAATACCAAACTGAATAACCGGGGACCTTCAGGAAAAATTTACTTCACTGGAAATGGTGGGATGAATGTATTTGATCCCAAGGAACTTAGAACCAATCCATATCCTCCTCAAATTTTGATTAGAGGAATAAGCCTAGATGGCAAAAACTACCAAACCTATTTGGACTCGGCAGAAATAAAGCCGAATCATACCATCTCCTCACTCACCATTCCTCCGGGAATCACCACCCTAAATATCAATTTTGCTACTATTCATTTTGGGGGAAATGGTAAAAACAATGCCCAATACCGGCTTCTCAACTTTGATGATACCTGGCAAGAGGCTGGAAGCAATGGAAGTGCTGTGTTTACCAATCTACCCCCGGGGGATTATACGCTAGAATTAAAATCTGTCAACTTGGACGGAATCTGGAATGAAAGTTCACTTCAGATTTCAATAAAAGTATTGCCTCCATGGTACCAAACCTGGTGGGCCTATCTACTTTACTTTGGCTTTTTTGTGCTTCTGGCTTATGGATTTATTCAGGAGCAAAGGCGAAGAGCAGCACGAAAAGAAAGAGAACTGGCAAAAGACCGGGAACTGGCCCAAGCTAAGGAAATCGAAAAGGCCTATTCCGAACTCAAATCAGCCCAAGCCCAGCTCATCCAATCTGAAAAGATGGCATCGCTGGGTGAGCTCACCGCCGGGATCGCCCACGAGATTCAGAATCCTCTCAATTTTGTGAATAACTTTTCGGAAGTCAGTGGCGAGTTACTGGAAGAAATGGATGAGGAGTTGGATAAGGGGGAAATAGCAGAAGCAAAAGCAATCAGTGCCGACCTAAAAGAAAATCTTTCCAAAATCAACCATCATGGAAAACGTGCCGACGCCATAGTCAAAGGGATGTTGGAACATAGCAAAAGAGGTTCCGGACAAAAGGAACTGACTAATCTCAATGCCTTGGCAGAAGAGTTTCTCAGATTGAGCTACCAATCATTTCTGGCAAAAGAACCCAACTTTAAATGTGAGCTGAAAACCAATCTTGATCCCAATCTTCCAAAAGTAGAGGTCATCTCACAGGATATTGGAAGAGTACTGCTCAACCTGATCAACAATGCTTTTTATGCGGTTAATGAAAAGGCGAAATCAGTTTTAGATAACTATGATCCAAAAGTAATGGTTAGCACCAAAAAAATAGAAAAGGGAGTTGAAATCACTGTCTCTGACAATGGCTCAGGCATCCCCGACTCCATCAAAGACAAAATCTTCCAGCCTTTCTTTACGACCAAACCCACTGGTTCTGGGACTGGTCTAGGATTATCCTTATCTTATGATATCGTGAAGGCGCATGGGGGGGAGATTGAATTAGTATCATCAAAAGAAGAGGGGACGAAATTTAATATACGGTTGCCTCTAGAATAAGCAGTTAATTATTCCTACGAATGAAAAAGCTTTATCTCATATTTTTTTGGATTTGTATTATTTCTGTAGGAGCACAAGCCCAACACCAAGTAGAAAGTGGCTTCCCCGGGATCACCAATTTTAGCCCAAAAGAATTCGATGCCTTCCGCCAAAACTGGGCAATTGCACAGGATGAAAACGGAGTGATGTATTTCGGAAACACCGATGGCTTGTTGGAATATGATGGGAATTCTTGGCAAGTCTATACTGTCCCCAATAAGTCTGGAATCCTTGGAATGGCTTTAGGAAAGGATGGGAAATTATACGTAGGTGCTCAAGCTGAGTTAGGGTACTTCCAAACTGATTCATTTGGCAAGTTGATCTTTACTTCACTTCTAAAATTTCTTCCTGAGGATAAGCGTGATTTTTCAAATGTGACAGAAACAATTGTATTGGATGGGAAAGTGTTCTTCAACAGTGAGAAATACCTGCTCATTTGGGATATTGAAAAAAGGGAATTTGAAATTATAGCCTCAGAAATTGGCTTCCATATTTTATTTAAAGGCAACGAGACTATCTATGCAAGAGAATGGGGAGAAGGGTTAAAAGTTTGGGACAATGGCAAGCTGGTTCTGATCAATGGTGGAGAACGGTTTGCAGATGAACGAGTCTATGCGGTTCTTCCTTTTCCGAATGACCCGGAAACGATTTTGATTGCGACCCGAACCATGGGATTTTTTAAATATTCAAATTACACTTTAGTCCCTTTTAAAACGGAAGTGGACCAATTCATCCGAGAGAACTTAATCTATCTCCCTGGAACCGTCCTTCAGGATGGGAATATTCTTTTAAACACCTTGAATGGAGGTAGTATTTTAATGGATATCGAAGGGAGAGAAGTCAGTCGATACAACCAAGAGAATGGCATTCTCAACAACACGGTTTATTTCACTTTTCAAGATCGAGCAGGAGGGATTTGGCTAGCCACTGAAAATGGAATCTCTAGAATTGATTACGATTCGCCCATCAGCTATTTTGACGCCCGAAGTAATATTACTTCCTACGCTCATGATGTGATTCGCTACCAGGGACAGATTTATTCAGCTACTTCAAATGGAGTTTATAAACTTGATCCTAAATCCTCAATTTTTAATCAATTACCAAATTTCAATAAACAAACTTGGGACCTTGTTGAGGTGGAGGGTGACTTACTCGCTGGCACATCAGATGGATTATATAAGATCGAAGACGATAAGTTTATCCCTATAAAAAGAACACTTGGAAATGAATTCATTGTTAATGAATTGATCCAGTCTGAACTCAATCCAAAGCGAATTTTTATTGCAGTGACCAGCGGAATTTGGTCTATGGTTAAAGAAGGAAATGATTGGGTAGAGGAGGGACAACTTATGGAAGTCTTGGACCAACCCACATCGCTCTCGGAGGACCCAGAAGGGAATTTATGGATGGGGACTTTTTCGAATGGGTTATTTAAAATCAGTTTCAAGAAAGGCGATGATAATAATCCCCAAATCACTGAGCCAATTGTCGAAAATTTTGATAAAAAAAATGGAATCCAAGACGGGATCGTTTTTGCTGAAAAAATCAATGATCAAATTTACTATGTAACTACTGACAGTATTTACCAATTCAATGAAACCGAAAAGCGTTTTTTAGTGGATACTTCGGATCAACTCGTTGGGACTTTTTATGAGCTGGGAGCCATACTCGATCGGGTACCGATTATGCAGGATGGCTTAGGGCGCATTTGGCTTGGGAACAAGAAAAAAATCGCAATTGGTGAAATTAAGGAAAATGGAAAATGGGAATGGATTATACTTCCATCTAGTCGAATTTCGGATGAAGAGATTTATACACTTTATACGGAAAAAAATGGGACGACTTGGTTTGCTTCTGGGGAAGGGTTCATTAAATACGCGTATGGAAAAATAGCCCAAAGTAACCCGCAGTTTTCGACAATTATTCGGAGTGTAATGACTGGGAAGGATTCGACTATTTTTTATGGAAGGAGGGTCGAAAATCTCCAAGTGCCAGAATTAAATTTTAAAAACAATGAGTTAAAGTTCCGGTTTGCTGCAACCAGCTATGAAGCAAAAAATGTAAATCAGTTTTCCACATTTTTAGAGGGCTTTGATGAAGAATGGTCTCCTTGGTCTCTGGAAACCCTGAAGTCCTACACCAATTTGCCTCCGGGAGAATATACGTTTCGAGTAAAGTCTTTAAACTTATTGGGTTTAGAAAGTGAAGTAGCAAGCTACTCTTTTATCATTCTTCCGCCTTGGTATAAAACCTGGTGGGCTTATTTGATCTACGCGATTTTCACCAGTTTATTGGTTTATTCAATCGTCCAAATCCGGGCTTTTTATCTAAAAAAAGAAAATAGAATCCTGGAAGAGAAAGTCCAACATCGAACAAAACAACTCAACCAATCACTAACAAATCTCAAATCCACCCAAGCTCAATTGATCCAATCGGAAAAAATGGCTTCACTGGGGGAATTGACTGCAGGAGTTGCGCATGAGATGCAGAATCCTTTGAATTTTGTCAAGAATTTTTCTGAGGTCAGCACTGAGTTAATAGATGAAATGAAGGAGGAGTTGCTTGCTGGAAATCAAAAGATGGCTTTAGAAATAACAGATGATCTAAAAATCAATCTTGAAAAAATAATGCAACATGGAAAGCGTGCAGACTCTATTGTGAAAAGTATGCTCGAGCATTCCAGGTCAGGAACGGGTCAAAAAGAATCGACAGATCTCAATAAGTTGATTAGCAAATTTGCTCATCTGACATATCGAAGCCAACAGGCCAAAAATGAAAATCTGGAAGTAATCTTGGATCTTCAATTGGATCCAAATCTTCCAATGATAGCAGTAGTTCAGTCAGATATTGGGAAGGTAATCCTCAATCTGGTCAATAATGCTTTTTATGCCGTCACTGAGAAATCAAAATCTGAAAACAACCCTTCAGCTTTTCAGCCGAGAGTTGTAGTAAGATCCTTCCTAGTCCGACCAGAGGAAGGGCCTGATGGCAATTTAGAAAAGGAGTATATTCAAGTCTCTATCTCTGATAACGGATCTGGCATCCCAGATGCAATAAAGGAAAAAATTTTCCAGCCTTTCTTTACGACCAAACCCACTGGTTCTGGTACCGGGTTAGGATTATCCTTGAGCTATGATATTGTAAAAGCCCATGGGGGAGAATTACGAGTAGAAAGTAAGGAAGGAGAAGGAACGGAGTTTAAGGTTTTGTTCCCGCTTTGATATTTACTCTTTCTGTCTACCAAACTGAAAACCAATAGCCCTATTGCGTTAAATAGACCCATCTAAAATAGGTGCGGAAAAAATAAAGTACACCTCGGACATTTTATTTATTAATTCGTCCAAATCAGTTTTTTTTTGCCATTGAAAATGGACTTTTTAAATATTGCTTTAAACAGTAAACTGTTTGAAACTAGAAATCAGTGTGACTTTGGTTTTGCCTTTATTATGTCCGAGATTCCTAATTTTTGAAGCGTAGCAGGGTGAATTAAGCCATGAGTTCATAAATGCCGCAACTGCGAGGTAGTTTGTCCAGAGAATAGTAAATACTTCTTTTTGGAGAAGTAGCTGTGATGGATTCCTTACTAAAAAGGGCTATATGATCTTCGACTTAGTTTCAGATTCATTGCTAAAGCTAATTTTTGGTATCCAGGATTAAAGCAAGGTATTCACCTAGCCAAAAAGTGCTTTCGCTTTTAGAAGTATTTAAATTCTTTAAACATGAAAAAATTCTCAATTTCAACACCCTTCTCACTAAGCAATAGGCTACTTGTAGCATTGCTATTTTTTGCAAATTTTTCTCTCGCCCAAACGGTTAAACTGGAACAAGGTCAAAACGGAGGTATTGGTAGCGAGCGAATAAGCCCAGTTTCTTGGTCAACGGGTAACTCAAATTCTGGAAACAGTCATTTCTTTGAGGGGCAGTCTATTCCGTATCGAATGACCATCTCGAAGTTACGGCCGGGAAATCATACGGTTGAAATTGAATGGGACACGCGAGTGAGCGATAAGAATGCGATTGACTATATCACAAGTTTTGATAGAATATGCGAAACAGTTATTCCAGATCCAAGAACGCGAAATTTTGGAATAATTCCTGCACCTAATGGAGCACCTCAGCCCTCCAATAGTTTCAATAAACTAAGTAGCGAGGAAAAAAGAATAGCGATTTATGGAGGAACGATAACAGCAATTAAATATGTCCAACAAGATGATATTTCAGGAACTTCGGCTACCACACGGTTAAGTATTTCTTTCAATGCACAAGGGGTCAATGGCCCAAATAATACAGTTGTCTTTGCTTGGGGTGGTCATATAGCAGCTGCTTTCGATTGGGGCATAGGAAATTCCTCCTCAAGCATCAATGGATCTCCTTATCATTCTAGAGTAATTTCATTAAATGGCAAATCTGTTGGTGGTCAGGACCGTTCATTACAAGCTACTTCTGAAATAGTCGAAGCAAATGTAGAATGTCATATTCAAGGTGAGGCAGAATTTTGTTCTGGTACCACAGCAATTTACTCCGTTGAACCTGGAGCATTGGTATATTCTTGGTCTATTTCTGGAGGTGGAGAAATCATCTCAGGCCAAAATACAAACTCAATCGAAGTTGCATGGACAACTTCCGGTAGTGTGTCTGTTGAAATAAAAAATGTTGGAGATTGCTTTCCTTCACAATGTAGCCTTCCAGTAAATGTGACAGAGCCTCCTGTTCTCTCAGTTGTGGACGCGGTTCTGTGCAGTACTGAGAACGGAGGAATCACGGCAATCGCTGATCTGAACAATTTTGTCAGTGTAAGTTCCGGTGATTTAATATTTACCCGGAATGGAATTGTAATTGAAACCCCAGAGTCCATTTTGGTCACAGATAAAGACGTGATTGAAGTAACTGCTACAGGAAATTGTGGGAGCTCTGAGACATTGAATGTAACTGTGAATGACCGTCAGATTTTTGGAATCTGTTCACAAGGCAAAGTATATGAGCCAATCGGTTCCGAGTTAAAAGCTTTGTATGAAATCTTCAGACAAGGACAATCAGTTGTTTCCAATGAAGTATTCTATATAAGTGGAAATGAAGTACTGATCGAGGTAATTTATTTCAAAGACAAGTTTGCTGAAGTTAAATCCCTTTTAGAAAATCTTGGATTTGTAACTCCAACTGAGGAGGAGTTAAAGCAAGACCCAACTTCATTAATCATTGCAGGGTTCTTCCCAATTGAGAATTTATTGATTCTAAACGAGTATTATGAAATAATCAATTATGTGCGTCCTGCCATCCCTGGAGTTCCAAATATTGGTGCTACGACTACCCAAGGGGATCGGGTAATGCGATCAAATTTGGTAAGAGCGGGGTATGTTCATTTTGAAGGAGATCAGGCCATTGACGGAACTGGAATTAAAATAGGTGTTTTGTCAGATAGCTATAAAACCCGAACAGACAATGGGGTAAATGACTTGGCCACAGATATTTCAAATGGCGACCTTCCGGAAAACCTCTATTTCTTCAGGGATTTACCAAGTCGTTTTGGAACTGGAACTGACGAGGGACGCGCTATGGTACAAATTGTCCATGATGTAGCACCTGGTGCCGAACTTGGATTCCGAACTGGGGTAATAACCGCAGGAGATTTTGCACAAGGTATCCGAGATCTTGCAGCAGCCGGAACTGATATTATTGTTGATGATATTACCTATATCACTGAACCGTTTTATAGTACAGGAAAAGTAGCCAGAGCTGTAAATGAAGTGGTAGAAAATGGGGTTTCCTATTTTACCTCTGCAGGAAACTTCGGTTCCAAATCCTTCGAGGGCTTATTTAATCCAGTCACTGATCCAAC
This sequence comes from Algoriphagus sp., assembly GCA_024642365.1. Classification (GTDB taxonomy): domain Bacteria; phylum Bacteroidota; class Bacteroidia; order Cytophagales; family Cyclobacteriaceae; genus Algoriphagus. The sequence continues at coordinate 4,547 of JAHEBE010000014.1, read as the reverse complement.
AATACCATTACCACTAAATTTTGGCGAATGGGATAATGGGGGCCGTGTTCATCAATTTCCGAATGGAAGCAACACCCAATCGATAAAGGTTTTTCCAGGTAAAAATGGACCTGCCGTTTATATGATTGCGCTACAATGGGATGATCCTCTTTATTCAGTAGATCAGACAGGTAGTTTATATGACTTGGATATTTATCTCAAAAATTTCGGTGCACCCTTATTTGGGTTTAACCGAAATAACTCGAATGGCGATCCACTAGAAATCCTTTCATTTACAATCCATGAGGAAACCACTATTGAGCTGTTAATAGCCAGGGAATGCGAAAGTTGTACAGACTTAGATTCCAACAAAGGAATTAAATTTAAATACGTTGTATTCCGAGGAGAATTAGATCCGAATGATACAAATGGAATTAATGCCTCCACAATTGTTGGTCATGCGAATGCTGAAGGAGCCATGACAGTAGGCGCGGTTCTTTATGCAAATACCTCCGTTTATGGATTTGATCCAGCCTTAGTTCCTACCGGAACTGAACCTTTCACTGTGGCAAGTTTCTCTTCAAGAGGTGGGACTTTGACCAACGGATTAATCCCTAGCAAGCCTGATTTCACAGGTCCAAATGGTGTGAACACAACAGTAAGCTTTGGTGCTCCAAATCTTGAAGGAGATGATTTTCCTAATTTCTTTGGAACCTCTGCTGCGGCTCCGCATGCAGCGGCTATTGCTGCCTTGGTTAAGCAAGCACGATTAAAGTATTATCCTTCAACTATACCTGATGGATGGTCTAGTGATCCTGGTACAAGTTTGCCCGAAGACATTCGAAGAGTTCTAAAAACCACTGCCCAGGATATGCACGAATCAGGAGATGACTTTAAGTCTGGATCTGGTCTTGTTCGCGCAGATAGAGCATTAATTTCCCTAGCTGCTCCAAATCCTGACAACATAAAACTGGTCTATGAGGATGGAATAAATCCTGGAGAAATTGAATTTAAACTAATTATTACCGGGACTAATTTATACGAAGGATCAAATGTATATCTCCGAGAAGAACTTTTGAATTCAGAATACAAGATTGATGACCAAGGCTTTGGTTATATAGAAGTAACTATTCCTCCATTTGAAGGTAACCCGGGTGTTACTGTGGTCAATAATGCAATATCTGACAGTGAATTGGATGGAGGTACAGCTGGCCCTGAATACTTCTTTGATATTGAAAAGCAAATCATCGCCATCCGTGGAGATGACATGACAAAAAAATATGCACAGGTATTGGATCCATTTACAGCAAGTGTGTATGAATTGCTGGATAACAATTGGGTGAAGAGTGAACTTACTTTAGAAGAAGTAGGACTTACTTTAAATCCTGAAGATCCAAACACCGCTTTAGTTCCTCTTTCTCTTTCGAGTCCAATTAGTGGAGACTTGGCCGAGGTAGGATCTTATATTATTACAGCATCGCATCCTCAAACTGGTTTGCCATACTCAGACTTTTTCGATTATGTTGGAGTAGTTCAAGAAGATGAAAGCCTTCTTTATGATGGTACAAATGATGCTTTGGGAAATTATGGTCCAGGCTTAATTAAAGTTGAATCCTTACCAATTACGATTAAACCTCTTGATTTAATTGGTGAGTCTTCCATAAAATATGGTGAGTCAATAAGTGATGCTTTGAGATTTGAAGTCATTATTCCAGATGAGTTCTTAGGTTCTGAGGGGGATATGAAAATACTTGATGTCCAAGGCCTCAAAGATGCTATTGTTGACCAATACTTACAGGATCTAGCATTAGCTAAACAGCCAGAAGACAATAGCTTGCCTTTGGGGATTTTTAATGGAAGAACCATTCTCAATGGAAGGCCAATCCTCAATAAGGAAAGCTTCATCAATAAGAGTTTTATGGTAAGTTCTCGCACCATGATTAATGGACGAACAATTATCAACGCTCGCTCAATCCTCAATAGTAGACCGATTATCAATTCAGCATTCGATGTTCCTGAAGCTTCATTCCTGGAATATTTGGTGACTCCTGAGGATCAGGAATTGAAGGATGTAGAGATAAATGCCCGAACCATGATCAATGCTCGTACCGTGATCAATGGTAGGACTATTGTAAATGGTAGGACCATTATTAATGGACGTACAATTATCAATGCGCGAACCATGATCAATGGGCGTAGCATTATCAATTCAAGGACAATTATTAATAGCACTGGCGGTGATGAGGAAAACCCTGATGACAATACTCTTGTGATCTTTGGGGAAAGTGATTTGGAACCTGCCCAAATAGGCGAAAATGAGATTATCGGGAAATATTATGATTTCGGTGAGGAAGTAAGTGAAAATGATGAGGATTTCAATTTGGAGTTCTTCTCAATCAATATGGTAACCGGAACGGATGTTGGAGATCATATTATCATCCCAGGATCCTTTGAATCAAGGAACTTTATTGTTTCCTATTTACCAGCGGATCTTAGCATTACTCCAGCCAGCTTAATTGCAAGCACCTCCGCCAACCCCGATAATATCTTGTATGGCGAAACTACACCAGAATTTTCGACCGAGTTTGAAGGATTTGAAGTGAGTACCAGTTTCCTAGATTCGGAAGGAATTGAAGTAGTCTTGGAGGATAATGAAGAATCAGTTGTAGATACAGTAAGCTACTCATTAGTAAAAGGAGGCAGTTCTATTCCAGTAAGTGATTTAATTGATGCAGGTACTTATGAAATCGACCCAACCATCAATCTCCTTGAACCATCTAATTACATCATTGGAACAATAAATAAAGGCTCCCTAATCGTCGGAAAGGCAACACCGACAGTTACTGTTACTGGTGGCTTGTTTGAATACAATGGAGAACCTTTCGAAGCCATTGGTTCAGCCTATGGAATTGGCGGAGTCGAGGATTTACTGGATCAAAACCTTATCAGTTTTGAATATATAGGCACTGGAACAACCAATTATGGACCAACTTCCATTCCTCCTGTTTATCCTGGAACGTATCAAGTGGTCGCGAATTTTAGCGGAAATGAAAATTACAATACTGCAAGTTCGGAATCCGGTTCATTGATCATTGAAGGATGTGTCAATGACGCTCCTGAATTAGGCGGGTACGAAACCTCAAATGGAAATGGTAACTCGAACAGTTCGGCAACTATTAACAAACCGGCAAATACCCAAATAGGAGACCTTTTGATCGTAGGATTGATGATTGAAAAAGGCGAGTCACCGTCTGTAAACCCACCTAAAGGATGGGAATTGATTCAGCGCGTGAATCAGACAAATCAGGTTGCATTAATTACTTTCTATAAAGTAATTACAAGCAACAATGAGCCAGATTCTTATCAATTCCGTATCAACCAAAGTCCAAAATGGTCAATGGGTATTACCAGGATTAGCGGAGCAGATGTTAATCATCCTGATGGGCCAATTGTGACCTTTAGTGGTGCATCCGGTTACCCAGATTTTGTGGGTACTGCTCCTTCTTTGACTACTACGGATTGCAATACCTTGGTAATGACATTCTTTACCAACAAGAAAAATTCTACTTGGACTCCTCCTGCAGGAACAATTGAGGTTTATGATGTTCCAAATGACCAACAAGGTTTGACTTCAAATATGATGTCTTACTTCATCCAAGGTGATCCAGGAGAAACAGGAAGTCTTTCTGCAACGGCTACATTCAGCGAGCACTGGGTTGCTCAGGCGATTGCGATTCGACCTAAATCAATGAATCTGGAGAACGCAAGGGTAAACCCTGAATCTATAGTTGCAACACCAGAGGAACTATCCAAAGGTTTTGGAGAGGAAGTTCTGGGTGAATTGAAAGCTTATCCAAATCCTGTAAAAGACAGATTGAACATTAAATTTGGAAGTTTCTATGATTCAGCACCTGATGAATCTTCCTTATTCCTTATGGATGCTGCTGGGAAAAACCTTCCTTGGAATGGTATATGGCATGAGAATGATCGTCGACTCGAAATGGATTTCTCCCAAATGAGCGTTGGAATGTATATGATACATGTCAAAACTTCTTATGGAATAAAATCTATCAGGATTGTCAAAAAGTGATGGAGTAATTCAATTCAATAGAAACACAAAAAAGAATGGAAGTATCTTCCATTCTTTTTTTATTTATTTTAAGAGGATTAGAATAGCAGGATAAGTCTAAGAGATCATACCAGAAGAGAAATGGTCAAAAGATATATTTCGGAAATTTTACTAAGACTTTTGTTTTCAATTCGTTAATTTTAATTGAAGGCGCTTTTTTTAAGTTTTAAAAAGTCACATAAGCTGCATATGAACATTTTTAAATTTTTACTGACGTTCAGTCTATTTTCTTTTTTTCTTCTGAATGAAAGTCTGGCACAAGTCTCCAAAGCAGATAGCTTATTGGAGACTATTAAGAGTGCAAGTGATGACAGTGTGAAAGTCACAGGTTACGTGGACTTGGGACTTGAATATTTAGGTTCAGATATCAATGTTGCCTTAAACTATTTTGACCAAGCTATTGAATTAGCAAAAGAAATAGGGTTTAAATCGGGGTTAG
>JAHEBE010000197.1 GCA_024642365.1 Algoriphagus sp. | reverse complement strand
GCGATTCCAAAAGATGACTTGGATTTTTCAGATAGTAAAGCCGAATTATTCATTATCGCGGTCAAGGATTCGGCGATTGCAGAGATTTCAGATGCAATAATTTTACCGGAAGGCGCTATACTTTTACATACATCAGGAACAGTGGGAATAGATTCTCTCAATTTCAGTTCGGCGACATATACTGGAGTTTTTTATCCCCTCCAAAGTTTTACGATTGGGAAAAAAGTAGAGTGGGATGAATTACCGATTTTGATCGAATCAGATGATGAGGAAGTGATGCAAAAGCTCAGGAAATTAGCAAAAAGTCTAAGTCATCAAGTCTACACTGTTCGATCAAAGGATCGAAAAGGACTCCATGTAGCAGCAGTCTTTGCGAGTAATTTTTCAAACCATATGATTCGAATTGCTGAAGAAATCATGCGACGCCAAGGCCTGGACTTTGAAATGTTGAAACCTTTAATAGTAGAAACTATATCCAAAAGTTTGCAAGTAGGAGCAAAGAATGCACAAACCGGTCCTGCGATACGGGAGGATTATGAGACACTTGAGGAGCATCATCAATTTTTAAATTATAATGAAGAAATCGCGGAGATTTACCGCCTGATTTCACAGGACATAATAGATTCATGAAGAAGAAATAAAAAACCATTACTGTATTATTTGTAGATTTTTTTAAATAATTCCTTGCTTTTTGATTCAAAGTGGTTATATTCAACTGTTTAAGTTTAAAATTTCATTTTTCAATCAATTTTTCCATTTTAACTAATTCTTATTATGAGCTACGTTAATCGAACACTTAGATCACTTCCGTTTGGAAGAATTATCGGCGGGCCAATGATTGCTGCAATTCATGCGCAGGCCCTCGCCGCCAAGTCAACAGTCAATTTCATCAAAGAAGTGGGTTTTAAATCTGCACCTGAAGATCAGGATGGAAACCAGGATGAAAACATGGGGGATGTAAGGAATGTCACCTTCAAATACAAAAGAAAAACTGCTGGAGGCAGCGGCGAAGGAAATGAAGCTGGTGAGGAAGAAGTTTCTCTTACAGTACCAATTCTGACGATAGTCCCAATTCCTTATATCCGGATTGATGAAATGACGATTCGTTTCACTGCAAACATCACAGAGCAACAAGAGTATAAATCTGGTTCCGCAAGTAGTGGAAGTGTTGCAACTGATACCACTATGAATTTTAAGGCTGGTGGATTTTTATCTCCTGTTAAATTCAATCTCAACGCAAAAGTATCTACGCGTAACAATTGGAGTAGTACGACGAGTAATAAAGTAAATACTTCTACTCAATACACGATGGACGTTCAGGTTCGTGCTGTTCAGGATGAAATGCCAGCAGGCTTAGCCAAAGTGTTGGATATCATGGAGCAAGCTATTCTAGAAAAACCAGCGACTCCTTAATTTTCTTTTTCATTAGTATTTTAATCAACAAGCCATGAGCCAGTTGAATCAAATCATTGCGTCCATACTTGGCGACATCAATGAAGCTAAGGCAAAAGCAGATGAAGCTTCCAGAAATCTTGCCTTGGCCTATTCTTCAGATGATGTACTCCGCTTCTTTCCTGTGCCTAAAATTGGAATTCAAAATCTTGAAGTCGAATTAAAGTATGCGATAGAAGGGGTGGAGGAAAAGCCATTCCAAAGTGGTCAATCAAGAGAACGACTCGACAATTATGTCAAGAATTTTTCGATTGAAACCGCCAGAGAAATCAGAACTGAGGTAGCAAAGGTTGCTGCAAAAAGTGAATTGTATAAAAGCTTGGGTGATAATTATCCAGATGGCAACTGGGAGGCCAATGTAGGTAAGTTGATTTCTTCTCAGTTAGAAAGTCTAACCATACCGGGGAATGATTTTGCTAAAAATATTCAAATCGCAAAAAAGTCGCTCCAAGAAGATTTTCCACAAGTATTGCCATCCGTCACTAAATCATCAGGATTTGCAATTATTCCAACGAGTAAAGGAAGTTTCGAATTATTCGGCATATCAGAAAATGATTCGATCGATTTTAAGGTGACCAAGGAGTATCGCTCGAATCAAGAAGCTTTGGTTGATGCTAAGCAACTTTCGGCATCCTTAGCCTCTAATAAAGCTGTCCTTTCCGATTTTAAAAAAGATTCAAATACCAAAAAAGATGTGGCTAGTATCAAAGCTGGAAATGTAGAATTGCCTATTGAGGTCGAATCGAAAAAAATTGGAAACACAGCACCTAAAGTTTTTTTTGAAAATATGGTAGCTGTAAAAGCGACGGCTTTAAAGAATCCCGTTGTCATTCAGCCTTGGGTATTGGGAAGACCAGTACCCAAGCCAAGGGCGACAAATTCAAGTGCTCCTGACAGATCAACAAATGTGGAGGAGGATGAAACCTTACGTGAATTGGCTAATGAAATTCTTAAAAAACGAATGTTTCTACTCGAAGCAGGTATTAGTAAAATAGCGGAAGAGACAAAATCAACTGGCCTCCGAGTAGCAGTTGATGCGGAGAAATTAAATAAAGTGAAGCCTGAAAATGTGATGACCATAAAATTCACACTTAACTCTCAAGACTTCACAATGATGAGTGACGAATCAAAACCTTCAATCCTCTAAATCACAAAAGCGATGATTACGCCAAGATATATTTCAGAACTTTTAGGAGCACCGATGGCAGCGATCGTTCAAGCAGAGGGAATAGCTGCTAGGGCTACTGCCGACTTTATTAAAGAAGTTGGCTTTACAGGAGTGTCAGATAACATAGATGGGGACTACGGAGCCATCCGAAATGTCACATTTAATTACGAACGAATTAAGGCGGACGGGACTACAGAAATTGCAAAGCTTTCAGTTCCTCTTCTTACGATTATTCCCATACCATCTATCCAAGTAGCTGAAGCAGAGATAGAGTTTGACCTGGCAATGACGCAACCTGAATCTTCACAAAATCCAAAAGAGGATTCGAATGCAGGAAGATTTGGCGCCATAAATGGACTGCAATTGAAGGCGGTTTTTGCAAAAAAACCGAGTCAAACTCCCACCTCAACTTTAGGAACCTCGACTTCTAATATGAATGTTAAAATTCGGTTAGCACAGTCTGAATTGGCGGTGGGGATGGTTCAATTACTTAATATTTTAGACTCAGCTAATAAAGAAAAGTAATGTCATCCATTTTAGACTTAATAAAAAACTGGTACAATCGGTTCTTTGGGCAGACCTCTTTAGCTAGGAATGCAGAACCTTTGCCGGAAATTACTCCAGAGGTATCCATTGCAAAAACCCCTGGATTAAGCTGTCCGGTATGCGCACATCGAATTGTTGTGAGTATCGAATCCCTTCTCTCCGGGCAAGATTTGCAATGCCCATCATGTGGACTGGAACTTTCAGTAGATGAGGATAAATCTGGAGGAGCTTTGGAAGCACTTTCCAAACTCCAAAATGGACTTAATCAGGCGTCAAAAATCAAATCGGAAAATGGGGTCTAATCAATGATCCCATTTTCCAAATTTCCCCATTTGGTAATCACGATAGGCTTCACGGATTTCCTGTTCAGTGTTCATCACAAATGGACCTTGCGCGACCATGGGTTCATTAAATGGTTTCGCGTGCCCTAGAATTAGAATTGAATCCTCCACTGCTTCGAAGGTCAAATCAGTGCCATTATTTTCGAATTCTACCAAATGTCTGTAATTAACCTCTGTACCATTGACAAGCAGGGTACCTCGTACGAGGTAACAAAAAATATTTTCCTCTGTTGGTATAGACTTTGAAATTATGCCTCCTTCATTGAGGTAAATGGTACTCATGTTTATTGGAAAGCTTGGTTCAAAAGAACCTTTTGTATTGTCCCAATCTCCAAAAAGCTGCTGAACCTTAACTTTTCCCTCATTCGCTTCAAAACTGTTGATTTCTTCCTTTTGAAGCCCGACGTATCTTGGTTCTGTCATTTTCTTTGCTGCTGGTAGATTCAACCAAAGCTGCAAAATCTCAAGATCGCCTCCATTTTTTTTGAAATCAGAGCTGCTTACTTCAGCATGGATCAATCCACTTCCAGCACACATGTATTGAACTCCTCCAGCTACAATCACGGATTCGTGACCGCCGGAATCTTTATGGACAATATCCCCATCGACAATAAAAGTCACCGTTTCCATCCCTCTGTGTGGATGCGGGCCAAAAGGTAATCCTTGATTTTGAGGTGGATATACTTGGAAGCCATGGTGGTTCAGGAATATAAAAGGATCGATTTGGTTCAAATCCCGAGTAGGCATTGGGCTATAAGTGACCAAATCAGCGATTGGCCGATATTCTGACTTGTGAATCTTTTTGATTGATCTCATCGAATAAAAATTAAATGTATATACATGAAAGTAAACATATGTCTAAAAGGTTCAGGTTTTGGTGAAAATTTTAATCGCGGGTTATTTGTCTTAATTCAAACAGATCAGTTCTTCGATCCTTAAGATTTCGAACACTGCCAAATTCATTTAATTCCCGAAGAAGGGAAATATCTACGTCGGCAATTAAGGTCATTTCTGTATTAGGAGTAGCTTCAGCCTTGATTCCATTACTTGGGAATGGGAAATCACATGGAGTGATTACCATAGATTGTGCATACTGCATATCCATGTTGTGAACCTTTGGCAGGTTTCCAACACTTCCTGCCATTGCCACATAGCATTCATTTTCAATAGCTCTTGCCATCGCACAATGCCTAACTCTCGAATAGCCATTCTGAGTATCAGTTAAGAATGGTACAAAAAGTATATCCATTCCTTGATTAGCTAGCAACCTACTCAATTCAGGAAACTCAGCATCATAGCAAATCAAGATTCCAATTTTTCCACAATCTGTATCAAAAGCTTTTAGCTGCGTGCCTCCTTGCATACCCCAAACTCTAGATTCAAGCGGAGTGATGTGTAATTTTTCATAAAAATCAATGGAACCATCTCGCTTGCAGAGGTAGCCAACATTGTAAAGTTTATCATCCTTGATTCTTGGCATCGAGCCAGTGATGATGTTTATGTTGTAAGAGACAGACAATTTTGCAAATCTTTTGACGATTTCGTCAGTGTATTTTGCGAGTCCCCGTACTGCCTGAGCTTCACTTAAATGGTTGAATTCTGCCATCAGCGGCGCATTGAATAGCTCTGGGAACAAAGCAAAATCTGACCGGTAGGCAGACACTGCATCCACAAAATATTCAGCTTGTTGCATCAGCTCGTCCAGATTTTCATAAAGACGCATTTGCCATTGGATCAAACCAAGGCGAACTATTGTCTTTTTGGAAGTAGCTTTTTTGCTTGGTTTTTCATAGAAAATATTATTCCATTCGAGCAAAACTGCAAATTCTCCTGAAGAAGCATCGCCTTCTAAGTAGTTTCGCATGATTCGCGCAGGGTGAAAATCATTTGCCAGTTGGAAGTTTAAAACTGGATCATAGATCTCCTTTAATTTCACCTTCTCCATGTACTCTTTTGGAGTCATTTTGTCGGCATGCTTGTGGTAATTGGGAATTCGACCCCCGAATACAATGCCTTTCAGGTTTAGTTTCTCACAAAGTTCTTTCCGGTAATCATACAACCTTCTCCCTAGCCTTAATCCCCTAAACTCAGGTTTTATAAAGACATCAATTCCGTATAAAAGGTCACCTTCATAGGTGTGGTTTTCAAACGTAAAATCAGAGGTAATATCCTTATAGGTATGGTCTCCTTCAAGCAAATCCTCATTCACTACAATGGAAAGTGCGCAGCCGGCTAACTGCCCATTCACTCGTATCACTGCTTGGCCTTCAGGGAATTTAGTTAATAGCGTTTCTATTTGATTCTCCCGCCAATAGGCTTCAGCCATAGAACGATAGCTATCGATCATAGCTGCTTTCAATTCATTGTAATCGGAGATTTTAAGAAAGGATAAAGAAATATTTCCTGATTGCGCGTTGTCCATGGTTGGTTTAAATGTCTGCGAAGGTAAAAATTTGATGGAATAAAAATTATCTTTTTT
>JAHEBE010000196.1 GCA_024642365.1 Algoriphagus sp. | reverse complement strand
GTGCTTCTCAGTTGCACATGCTTCCCCATCTTTTTTTGGATGATTTTAAAATGGTGAAGATCTTCCTCTGTGATCAAGGATATTGCTTCGCCAGTTGCTCCAGCTCTACCGGTACGACCGATTCGATGTACGTAATCCTTTGGAGATCTCGGCAATTCGTAATTGATTACGAGCGGCAAAAACTTAATATCAATTCCTCTTCCTGCCAGATCTGTAGCGACAAGAATCCGGGTCTTGCCTGATTTGAATTTGGCCAAAGCTTCAGTTCGTGCTCCCTGGCTTTTATCCCCGTGAAAAGCAATCGCATCAATTCCGTTTTTATTCAATTTGGTCACCACATTATTGGCTGTACGGATAGAGGATACAAAAATCAAAATTTGAGTCCAATCACCGGAGTTAATCAAATACCGTAAAAAAGGCCCCTTTTTCTCCGCCTCAATTCGGTAGGCATATTGGTCGATCAAGTCAGTCTCGACTACTTCCGCTGCTACTTCGATCTTCACAGGATCTTTTAAAAGGCTTGCGATTATTTCACCTAGAGTTTCCTCCATGGTGGCGGAGAATAGGATGTTTTGACGTTTTGCGGGGAGCTCTGCTAAAATTTGCTCGACTTCCTCTCTGAACCCCATGTTCAACACTTTATCCATTTCGTCCAAAACCAAGATTTCCACTTGGTTCAGCTGCATGGCATTCTGAGAGAGTAGATCTAATAATCTTCCTGGTGTCGCAATTAGAATGTCAGTTCCGAAAAGTTTTTGCATTTGGGGATTGATCGACACTCCTCCATAAACAGCGAGCGTTTTCACTCTTCGTGCAAGAAATCTTGCAAAATTATCACTGACTTCAGCTACTTGAGCTGCTAATTCCCGAGTCGGCACTAAAACCAAAACAGGAATACTTCGGCCTTTCGGAGTCGGTTTTTTTTGTAAAAATTGAAGAATAGGAAGAATATAAGCGGCGGTTTTTCCAGATCCGGTCGGTGCGATTCCCAAGAGGTCTTTTCCTTTAATCAAAGCTGGTATTGCTTGGATTTGAACTGGATAAGGGCTCGCATAATTTGCGCGCTCAGTGGCTTGGATAATTTCTTTAGAAAGACCTAAATCTGAAAATTTCATTGAGAATGCTTTTTTGCAAAGGTAGGTAAATGAAAATCCTCATTCCAATTGCATATCAATGGGGCTTTTTGATTTAGAAAGCAGCGCCTTTTTTTGAAAAAATGGATGCTCCATGCCTTTAGCACCTAAGGCCTAGCAGGTAGATTACACCAAAGTTTGATTTCTTTTGTCCACTTATCCTAATTCTTGCTTTTAAGGACCTATTTTTTTGCCTATCAAGGGAATAAACACCAAATTAGAAGGTGAAGGATCTGCGTTTTTGTTTTTCAAAAAATGACTTAATCCTACACCTCAAACTCAAAATAATTGATCGTAATGCATTTGAAACGCATTCTGACCCTACTTTTACTGGTAGCTACTTTTGCTTGTAAGGAACCAAGTCCTACTCCGGAAACTCCAGATTCTCCTGCTCGAACTGCAGCCGAGGAGTTAAATACTTTTCAGATTGAACCGGGATTTAAAGTTCAATTAGTCGCCTCTGAGCCCTTGATCGAGGATCCAGTTTTGATTCAGTTTGATGAATTTGGAAGACTTTGGGTAGTTGAAATGCGCGGCTATATGACCGATATCGATGGGAGCGAAGAGGATAAACCAATTGGAAGAATTTCTATCCTAGAAGATGAAAATGGCGATGGAGAAATGGATAAAAGCACCATTTACCTCGATGGATTAATTATGCCTCGGGCACTTGGATTGGTGAAAGGCGGTGCATTAGTCGCTGAAAATAATTCGCTCTGGATTACGCAGGATACCGATGGAGATTTAAAAGCCGACAGTAAGATTTTGTTGGATTCAACTTATGCTTCAAATGGAGTTCCGGAGCACTCGGATAATGGCTTTGTTCGTAATGTGGACAATTGGTATTACAGTGCCAAGTCACGGTTGCGGTACCGACAAGCTGGAGAAAAATGGATTCGGGATTCCACAGAATTTCGAGGACAATGGGGAATAGATCAGGATGATCAAGGTCGATTAATCTACAATTACAATTGGTCGCAGCTTCATGGCGATTTGGTCCCTCCAAATTACCTCTCTAGAAATCCCAACCATTCTCCAAGTACCGGGATTGATCATGGTTTGACAATCGATCGAAAAATTTTCCCGATTCGGACCACGCCAGCTATCAATCGAGGATATATCCCCGGTACCTTGAGTGAGGATGGGAAATTATTAGAATTCACCTCTGCCTGCTCTCCTGTAGTCAATCGAAGTCACCTTTTTCCAGCAGGCTATTTTGGAAATATTTTCGTCATGGAAAATGCTGGAAATATTGTAAAACGTAACGTAGTCAGCCAAAACGGAGCACTTTTGGAAGCACATGATCCGAATTCAGGGCGAGAATTTATGGCTTCAACTGATGAGCGATTTAGACCTGTTCATGGAGCTATTGGACCTGATGGTGCACTTTACATCGCTGATATGTATCGCGGTATTGTTCAGCATGAATCGTACATGACACCCTATTTGAAGGAGCAAACACTCAATAGAAAATTAGATTTTCCTGTTCATCTAGGTAGAATCTGGCGAGTAGTTCCGGAAGATTGGGAGCCTGCTGCATTACCCAAGCCCGGATTGGAGTCAACTAATGAATTGATCGCTCGCTTGTCTCATTCGGATGGCTGGCATCGAGATATTGCTCAGCGGCTTTTGGTTGAAAAAAACGATCCGAATTCAATTTCCGCACTCGAGTCTTTGGCCAAAAATGGAGCTACTGAACTAGGTAGGTTTCATGCCCTTTGGACTTTGGAAGGAATGGGGGCATTGGGGTCTGAATTGCTTTTTGAAACACTTTTGGATTCCAATCCCCTTGTAAAAAGTGCCTCAATTCGATTATTAGAGTCTTTTGCAAAAGATGATTTGGCTGTAAAAAGTAAGCTTGAAGCGGAGATGGTCCAGCTTTCAAAAACGAATGATGTCACTATTGGACTTCAAATCGCCTTAAGCGCTTCAACTCTGGAAGAGTCTAGTGCCGGAGAAGTATTGGCCGAGATTTTAAATTCGTTTGGCGACCAAGCTTTGATTCAAGACGCTGTAATGAGTAGCTTGACAGCACGAGAATCGAGTTTCTTAGACCAACTTTGGATGTCAACTCGTTGGGAAAATGCGGATCAAAACAAAGCCATTTTTTTAGAGACACTCACCGCTTCTATCATGAAAAAAGGGGATAGCGAGGAAATCAAATTATTGTTGGCTCGGATAGATGTCTCAGATTCCGAAATGGATTGGAAGGAACAAACCATATTGCTAGGAATGGCAATTCAAGCCGGGAACAGCCAGAATTCAGAACCGATCAGACTTGCTTCCGCCCCTAAGTTATTTAGCCGAACAGATCTTTCTATTGATCAAAATAAGTTGGAGTCTTTGAAAAGACGTTTTAGCTGGCCAGGTTATACCCCCTCTAAAATGCAAGCTTCAGCAAGTAATTTGGATGAGAAAGCCCAGGTTCAATTTGCTGAGGGCCGAAAGAAATACTTGGTAAGTTGTGCTGGATGTCATGGAAGCAATGGAAAAGGGGTACAGCGAATGGCGCCACCTTTGGCAGCTTCTGATTGGGTTCTTGGGGATGAGCGAAGATTAGCTTTAATTATCCTTCATGGATTAGAAGGCCCGATTGAGGTAGCTGGTCAAAAATATGATTCGCCAGAAATTCTTCCTGTCATGCCTTCGCATTCTACGATGGATGATGCAAGTATCGCTTCTATCTTAACTTACATTCGAAATGAATGGGGGAATACCTCCGCACCAGTTGCACGAGGACTAGTTTCCAGCACTCGACATACTTCACAAGGAAGAGTTTATCCTTGGAGTCCGGCCGAATTAAATAAGCATATCGAATCGCTTCCGATACCCAAAACTGATTAAACCCAAAACAGCATTATGAAAAAGCAATCTGAAAATAGTCAATTTAATCGAAGGAGTTTCCTTAAAACTTCCAGCCTAGGTTTGGCGGCATTTGCTTTTCCATTTCCTGTAATTCCTGATTTTCTGAAGGGTGTTCCAATGGGGATTGTGATTCATTCTTATGGTGCAAGATGGCACTCCACAGTCCCTAGTGAATTGTATCCCGGGTTCAAAGATGCGATTGATTTCATGGATCACAGTCATCAAATCGGCGCAGGAGGCATTCAAATTGGAGTAAGTAGTTGGCAAAGTGATTTTGCGAAAAAAGTGCGTTCTGAGCGGGAAAAATTGGGGATGTATCTGGAGGGAAGTATTGGAATGCCAAAAACCAGTAATGAGGTATCCGGTTTTGAAACCGAGGTAAAAGCTGCAAAAGAAGCCGGTGCAACAGTAATCCGTACTGTTTGTCTAAGTGGTAGACGCTATGAGAATTTTCATTCTGAACAAGAATTTAAGACTTTCAAAAGTCAAGCATTGGCGTCCATCCACTTGGCTTTGCCCGTGGTGGAGAAATATAAAATCAAACTTGCTATCGAAAATCATAAAGATTGGAAAGCAGAAGAATTGGCTGCTATTATCCGGGATATAGATTCCGAATGGCTAGGCGTGACGCTGGATTTTGGGAATAACATTTCCTTATTGGAAGATCCGAATGAAGTGATTAAAACGCTGGCTCCCCTTGCTTTTTCAACCCATATTAAAGACATGGGTGTAAAGAAATACGAAGATGGGTTTTTGCTTTCTGAAGTTCCACTCGGACAAGGAGTTGTTGATCTCAAAGCAGGAGTAGATCTCTGCCGAAAATATAATCCAAACATCACCTTTAATCTCGAAATGATTACTCGTGACCCTTTGAAAGTACCTTGCCTAAAAGAGGAATATTGGGCGACTTTTGATGAAATGAAAGGTCCGGAATTCGATCGGATGATGGCGCTCGTCTCAAAAAATGAATTCAAAAAAGACTTGCCTTCTACCTCAAACCTCGACCCTGTTGAGAAACTGGCTTTTGAAGAATCAAATGTCATCGAATGCCTAAAGTATAGTAAGAAGATTATCTAAATTCTATGGAGCAATTAGGAAGATTTTACTTTCCGTTTCTAAATTTTGGGATTACTCAAAAAAATGAAACGCTAAGTTTTAAGCTTCAAATTTTTGCTTTCGTATTTCAAAATCATAAATCAAACCTCACAAATCATTTATTCAAACCATGTCCTTACCACTAGATTTCAACGAATTACCAGGTGTTAAACTTTTTGATCTCAGCGGCCAGTTGGCCATAATCACTGGAGGCTCCAAAGGACTTGGCTTGGCTATGGCTGCTGGTTTAGCTTCTGCTGGATCCAATATTATGCTGGTTAGCCGAACGGCCGCTGAAGGAGCAGAATCTGCTAAAGCCCTAGAAAAAGAGTATGGCATAAAGGCAATTTCATTCGCAGCGGATGTCACAGATCCAGCTAAAATGGAAGAAATGGCAAAAGTGGCTTTCGATACCTTTGGAAGGATTGATACCTTGATCAATTCTGCAGGAATTAATATCCGTGGTGCAATTGATGAACTGACCTATGAAGAGTTTGATAAAGTAATGAAGATCAATGTCAATGGTACTTGGCTTGCCTCAAGAGCAGTAACGAGTTATATGAAAACGGCCCAAAAAGGAGCCATCATCAACTTAGCCAGTACCCTTGGTTTGGTAGGATTAGCAAATCGAACCCCTTATACTTCGAGTAAAGGAGCGGTTGTACAAATGACTCGTGGTTTAGCTTTGGAATTAGCTCCTTTCAATATCACTGTAAATGCCATTTGTCCGGGGCCATTTTTAACTGAGATGAACCTCCCGATCGCAGATACAGAGGAAGGTAAAAAGTTTGTAGTCGGTGCCACAGCTTTGGGACGATGGGGGAAATTGTCAGAAATCCAAGGTGCAGCTATTTTTCTAGCTTCTGCAGCCGGGACTTATATGGTTGGCTCGATGCTTACAGTGGATGGTGGCTGGACTGCTCGTTAA
>JAHEBE010000195.1:3684-6056 GCA_024642365.1 Algoriphagus sp. | reverse complement strand
TAGTCGTGACTGGGAACGAAATACAAGCTACCACGCAAGCGCTAAGTCCCGGGAAAATCTATGAAAGCAACTCCCTGATGCTGCGACTGGCACTCGAATCCATGGGAATCACCGTACGAGAGATATTGACTGCTTCGGATAATCAGGCAGAAACCGAAACTGCAATCCAAAGGGGTTTGGAATCAGATGTGTTGATTCTCTCCGGAGGGATTTCGGTAGGAGACTATGATTTTGTGAAGTCGGCCTTGGAAATAAACCAAGTCAAGGAAATATTTTATAAGGTCAATCAAAAGCCCGGCAAGCCTTTTTGGTTTGGGAAAAAGGGTCAAAAATATGTTTTTGCTTTGCCGGGAAATCCCGCTTCAACGTTAATGTGTTTTATGGTTTACGCCGCTCCTGCCATTCGAAAAATGTATTCCGGAATTCCTATTCAACTTAATTTGCTGGAAGGCAAGCTTACCAAGTCGATCCAAAATTCCTTTGGGAAGACGCTGTTTTTACTTGCTACTGAAGCAAATGGTTCCATTGAATTACTCCCTAAACAAGCCTCCAGTATGTTGATTTCATTTAGTCAAAGTAATGCGATTTTGGTTTTTCCTGCTGACCAAGAAGAGCTAGAAGCGGGTGATATTGTTCATTATTTCCCAATTAATCGAAGCTAATATGCTCGTAGATGATCCTATTTTGATGATTGGGTTTTCCCTCATCCTTGCAGTAGTGGCATTTTTATATGGTAGCGTTGGGCACGGAGGTGCGAGCGGCTACCTCGCATTGATGGCGCTTTTTGGCTTTTCATTGTTAGTGATGAAGCCAACTGCGTTGATTCTAAACATATTTGTTTCAGGGATTTCATTTACCTTCTTTCGAGCAAATAAATTCTTCAGTTGGAAGCTATTTTATCCATTTGCCATCACTTCGATTCCGGCAGCATTTATTGGTGGAGGGATTCCAATCAACCCCACGCTTTACAAGCAAATTCTAGGTGTATTCTTATTTCTTGCTATTCTGAGGATCTTGGGATTATTTGGAAAATCTCCTTTACGGGAAAATAAAGCTGTAAATATTCCACTTGCCTTGGTGATTGGTTTAGGTATTGGGTTTTTCTCTGGTATGATTGGTATTGGTGGAGGGATTATTCTCAGCCCGGTGATTTTACTTCTTGGTTGGGGCAATTTGAAAGAGTCTGCTGCAGCATCTGCCTTGTTTATTTTCGTCAATTCTGTTTCCGGGGCTTTGGGCTTCGTCACCAGCGGAGGTGAAATTCCAAATGAAGCCCTTTATTTAATTCCTGCGGCACTTATTGGAGGCACTTTGGGTTCCTATTACGGAAGCAGTCGATTTTCCTTTCCAGTACTTAAATACATTTTGTCAGCAGTCCTTTTCATTGCATTTATTAAATTGATGACTGTTTAACGATTGCTATTCGTAGAAAACGCAACTATTTGACCAAATTGATCTAAAAATGCCCACAGTAAAATATTTTGGAATTCTTGCCGAAACCCTTGCAAAAGCAGAGGAGGAGATTAGTATGGACCAAAGT
Organism: Algoriphagus sp.; assembly: GCA_024642365.1. GTDB lineage: Bacteria > Bacteroidota > Bacteroidia > Cytophagales > Cyclobacteriaceae > Algoriphagus. Next base: position 4,516 of record JAHEBE010000195.1, on the reverse strand, counting down.
AACCTCTATGAATTTGTGGAGCAGATCAAAGAAAGCCGATCGCTTCAAAACTATGATTTCCAAGTCGCCGTCAACAGAAAATTAGTAAGCGACTTACAGGACATTGTATTGAAAGATTCAGATGAAATAGCCTTTTTACCAGCATTTGCAGGAGGATAAAATGGATTATAGCAGACAGACCATATTACCAATTTGGGGAGAATCCGGCCAGCAAAAATGGAAGGATGCGAAAATCCTGGTGATTGGTGCGGGTGGTTTGGGCGCAGCAATCTTACCTTATCTGGCAGCTGGCGGTTTAGGCCAGGTCGGAATTGTAGATGGCGATCGAATAGAAGCATCAAATCTTCCCAGACAGGTAATTTATTCGGAGGCTGATCTTGGAAAGTTGAAAGTGGAGGCGGCAAAGACTTATTTGGAAAATCGGTATCCGGAAATAAGGATATCTACCTTTTCTAATTTTTTGGAAGAAAAAAATGCCAAAGAAATTCTTTCAAATTTTGATTTGGTGATTGATGCTACAGACGATATTCCTACCAGGTACCTTATTGATGATACTTGTCTGTCGCTTGGGATACCTTGGGTATATGGCTCGATTCATCAATTTGAAGGACAAGTTTCGGTTTTCAACTTCCAACATGGTCCTACCTACCGCGATTTGTTTCCGCGACAAAGCCGAAGTGCAGTGAATTGCTCCGAGGCAGGAGTCTTAGGGCCCACAGTTGGCTTGATTGGGATGCTCCAAGCAAACGAAGCGCTCAAGATTATTGGAGGCTTTGGCTCCCATCTTTCTGGCAAATTGCTTGTATATAACTTGGCCACAAACCATCAGGAA
>JAHEBE010000195.1:0-3584 GCA_024642365.1 Algoriphagus sp. | reverse complement strand
TGCATATTTATCATAGTTTAGGGAAAGTGGCTGTCGGAGAGATTTGTTTTTTCGTTTTTGTCTCTTCAAAAAGGAGAAAACAAGTCTATGAGGCTACTGAATACCTAGTCAATAAAGTGAAGGAGGAAGTGCCGATATTCGGGAAAGAGATTTTTGAAAATTCGGACTTTCAATGGAAAGTAAATAGTTAATCAATGGTAGATATAACGCATAAAATAACCACACTTCGTGTCGCAACTGCAAAGGCGATTGTTCAGGTCAGTAGTCCCGAGACTATTTTGGCAGTGACGGAAAATCGCGTTCCAAAAGGAAATGTATTTGAGATGGCGAAAGTAGCAGGGCTTTTTGCGGTAAAAAATACTCATTTGACGATTCCAGACTGTCACCCCTTGCCAATTGAATACACAGGAGTTGAGTATAAAATCGAAGGATTAGAAATCCATATTTTCATTACGATAAAGACCATCTACAAAACCGGCGTTGAAGTAGAAGCGATGCACGGGGCTTCGGTGATTGCATTGACGATGTATGATATGCTGAAGCCAATTGATAAAGGAATTGTAATTCGTGAGGTTGGTTTGGTGACAAAAACTGGTGGCAAAAGCAGCTTTAAAAGACAAGACCCTAGTACGATTTTGGCGGGTGTAATCGTGTGCTCTGACTCGATTTCTGCAGGAGAAAAAGAAGATGGAGCAGGCAAAGCGATCTGCGAAAAATTGACTTCTTTTGGAGTGAAAATTAGCAATTTTGAAGTCTTACCAGATGAATTGGAAAAAATCAGAAACACTGCTTTGGAGCTTTGTGACCAAGTAAATTTGTTGATTTTTACAGGAGGAACTGGGCTTTCTCCGAGAGATGTCACTCCGGATGCATTAGAACCAATTTTGGAACGAAGGATACCAGGAATAGAAGAGGCTATCCGGAATTATGGACAACAAATCATGCCCTATGCTATGCTTTCTAGATCTGTCGTAGGGACAATTGGCAACTGTTTGGTCTTGGCCTTACCGGGTTCCACCAAAGGAGCTTCAGAATCTATGGATGCAGTTTTTCCACATCTTCTGCATGTATTCAAAGTATTAAAGGGAACTACCCACGCGGACAATGACTGAGCAAACGAAGGTGATGATTGATAAATTTGGGCGTACCCATGACTATCTCCGGATTTCACTGATTGAGAAGTGTAATCTGAGATGTACGTACTGCATGCCTGAGCATGGGATTCCACTAAGTCCCGCAAAAGAGCTCATGACTGCAGAAGAAATCGGAAAGTTTGCAGAAATATTTGTGGGAATGGGAGTGAAAAAGATTCGATTGACTGGTGGGGAGCCTTTTTTGAGGAAAGATTTCGAAGCGATCGCGACTGCTTTAGCCGCTTTTCCAGTAGAACTATCCATCACCACCAACGGGATTTTACTTGATCGAAATTTGCCATTTTTGAAAAGCCTTGGAATCAAGCACCTCAATTTCAGTCTGGATACGTTACAGGAGGACAGATTTGCAGCAATGACTAGGCGAACAGGTTTTCAGAAAACGATGGAAAATCTAAATTTGGCTATCCAAGAAGGTTTTAATCTTAAAATCAATTGCGTCTTAATGAAAGGGGACAATGCCGATGAGGTTGCCGATTTTATCCGACTTACCAAAAATCTTCCCATTTCGGTTCGGTTTATAGAGTTTATGCCCTTTGATGGGAATAAATGGAATAAATCAAAACTTGTGTCCGAAGCTGAGATTTTGGCAGCAGTAGAAAAGGAGTTTGGCAAGGAAAGCTTGATTTCACTTCCTGATGAAAAGAATCTGACTGCCAGAAAATTTAAAATAGCGGGTCATCAAGGAGAATTTGGAATCATCAGTTCAGTGACCAATCCCTTTTGTGGTACCTGCAATAGAATTCGGTTAACGGCAAATGGACGAATCAAAAACTGCCTTTTTTCCAATCGAGAGACGGACTTACTAAAAGTAATGCGTGAGGGAGGGAATGTAGAGGAATTAATTTTGGAATCCATTTACCATAAAAAAGCAGTGAGAGCAGGAATGGATGATTTGGAAAAACTCTCGGATCCTGACTTGCATAGTCAGAATAGAAGTATGATTGCGATAGGAGGCTAAAACTTTTTCTCTTGACCAAAATCAAAAAAAGCACCCCAATTGGAGTGCTTTTTTTAAGAAGACTAATTCGCTTAAGCTACTCGCTCAGTCTGAGCAAAATAGAATGCTCCTTCTATGGCTGCATTTTCATCGGAATCAGATCCGTGTACTGCATTAGCTTCGATAGAGGTAGCAAATATTTTTCGGATGGTGCCTTCAGCAGCATTTGCAGGATTGGTAGCACCGATTAATGTTCTGAAATCTTCCACTGCATTTTCTTTTTCAAGAATGGCTGCGATAATAGGCCCAGAAGACATATAGGCGCATAAATCCTTGTAAAAAGGGCGTTCGCTATGTACTTCATAGAATTTACCAGCAAGTGCAGGCGTTAATTGGGTAGCTTTCATGGCCACGATTTTGAATCCTGCATCTTCGATCATTTTCAAGATAGCACCGGAGTTGCCAGCACTGAATGCATCTGGCTTAATCATGGTAAATGTTCTGTTTGTTGCCATGGTATTTGTATTTACATTGGTTTAAATCGGTCGCAAAAGTAGGGGATTTAAAGGCATTCTCCGAAAAAAGTTCTTTATTTATCCGTTAGGGTCTTAATTTTCAATGAAATGCGTGGCTTTGGAATTGCGAAAAAAATACTGACCTTTGCATCCCACAAAAGCCAAAGTGCCGCTAAATATCTATGAAGGAAGCTTTAGCCTCATTTGCCAAAGAGATATCCTCCCCCAAAAAAATATTTATTACCACCCATGTTAAGCCAGATGCTGACGCATTAGGCTCATCTCTTGGATTGGCTAATTACCTGATCAAAAAAGGCCACGACGTAACCGTTGTGACCCCATCAGATTATCCCAGTTTTCTAAATTGGATGGAAGGCAACGAATCGGTTCTTGATTTTAGCAATCCAGAGGATGTCGATCTTGCCAAAGAGAAATTGGAACAAGCTGAAGTAATCTTCTGCCTTGACTTCTCTGTTTTGAATCGCGTCAATGAATTAGGGGAGCTGATTAGAGCTTCTGATGCCTTTGTAGTAAATATCGATCATCATCAAGATCCTGAGGATTTTGCAAATTTTAGGTTGTGGAGCACCAAAGCTGCTGCAACTTGTGAATTGGTTTATGAATTAATTGTCGATTTGGGTGACAAGGACTTGATTGATAAATCAATTGCGGAGTGTCTTTATGCCGGAATTATGACAGATACAGGTGGATTCCGTCATCCCAACACTACCAAAAATGTCCATTTAGTAGTCGCCGAGTTATTGGATATGGGGGCTGATACTTCCCAGATTGCGAATTGGATCTATGATTCAAATTCGGTGAACCGACTCAAATTTATTGGATTTGCAATATCTAGGAGATTGGTAGTCCGTGAAGATCTTCACTTAGCCTACTTTGCTATCAGCAAAAAAGATCTTAAAAAATATCAAAGCCGAACTGGAGACACCGAAGGTTTGGTCAATTATGCCTTATCTTTGG
>JAHEBE010000194.1 GCA_024642365.1 Algoriphagus sp. | reverse complement strand
GCTTCTTCCGTGATCATATTTCCGATTAGGGAAGTCAATACTGTATCAGGAATGCCTTCTGATCTTTTTTGCAATAATTTTATTTGCTCATGAATATCCGGATCTCCAAAATCAGGTAAGAAATCTGAGGGTTGCCAGCACTTATCAGGATCTACAAGGATATTATCCACAGCCTCTCCGACAAGTCCATCCAATTGTGATATTACTTCAATATTTTTTTCTAATTCGTAATTTATCGGCTTTGCCATAATCTTTAATTTTAGAATCTTTTCGAGGGGTTACTTCCACTCTTACTCTTAAGCAAGATTAAAGATACTTACAAAAATCTGTTTATGCTTTTTATAAATTCTATAATCCACCCTCCGATAGTATAAACGGTCATTTGCCATTATAAATTCATTTGAATGCAAATGGGAGTTTGAGTTACTCAATTTTCCATATCCTTACTTTTTTAAATTAAAGCTTCAATAGTGAGAAAAAAGGCTCTAAAAAAATTGGAAATTTGGTTGATAATTAGTTTTTAATTTTGTCAATTAAGATTTTTGAAGTTTATTATTTTGATAATTTAGAATAGTCCAATGGGTAAAATTCTTGTAGTCGGCAGCAGTAATACCGATATGGTAGTGAAATCGGGGCAAATCCCGAGACCCGGTGAGACAGTGCTAGGCGGACAGTTTTTCTCCTTTGCAGGTGGGAAAGGGGCTAATCAGGCAGTAGCCGCAGCCAAGTTGGGAGGAGAAGTGACGTTTTTAGCAAAGCTGGGCGCAGATGAGTTGGGAAAAAATGCCTTACTAGGTTTTGAGAAAGTGGGCATCGATACCAGTTCGATATGGATTGATGAGTCAGCTCATTCAGGGGTAGCATTGATACTTGTAGATGAGCATGGGGAAAATTGTATTTCAGTAGCCTCTGGAGCAAATAATAAAATTACGGGCCAAGACCTTCTGAATGCAAAATCCAAAATAGAAGAATCAAGTTTTATATTGACTCAACTTGAGATTCCAATGGAGGCTGTTTCAATATTGGCAGAAATGGCAGAAGAGGTAAATGTTCCCTTAATTCTAAATCCTGCACCTGCCCAGCATCTCACTGACCAATTGCTCAAACGAATATTTTTAATTACCCCAAATGAAACTGAGGCAGAAATGCTTACCGGGATCCAAGTGACTGATGAATTCTCTGCGTTTGCTGCGGCAGAAATATTAAAAGAAAAAGGAGTGAAAAATGTAATTATCACCATGGGTTCAAAAGGTGCTTTTTTCCTGAATGAGGAAGGAAATGGATTAATTCCAGGAGAAAAAGTTAAAGCAGTTGATACGACGGGAGCAGGAGACACTTTTAATGGAGCCTTGATAATTGCGCTTTCAGAGGGCTTGGATTTGCCTCAGGCTATAAAATTTGCAAATAAAGCAGCTGCCATTTCAGTAACAAAAATGGGTGCACAGGATTCGCAACCATTTAGAGATCAATTGTAATTCACCTTTTACAAATCAAATCATGTTTATTCCAGCATCATATTCACTTGCGGTTATCCTTTGCATTATCACCATGTTTTGTTGGGGATCATGGGCAAATACCCAAAAACTTGCTTCCCAATCCTGGCCATTCCCACTTTTTTATTGGGATTATTCGATCGGAATTATCCTGTTGTCTTTGGTCTTTGGGCTTACTTTAGGAAGCAACGGGCAGGAAGGACGGGCATTTTTGGATGATTTGGGACAGGCAGACTCCGCGGCTATGGGTTCCGCTTTCCTTGGAGGCGTGTTATTTAATCTTGCTAATCTGCTCATTGTTGCAGCGATTGATATTGCTGGGATGGCAGTGGCTTTTCCGGTTGGGATTGGGATCGCGTTGGTTTTGGGCGTTTTGGTCAATTACTTGGCTGTGCCTGTTGGAGATCCTATGATCCTGTTTTTGGGTGTGGGGCTGGTTACAATTGCTATTCTTTTAGATGCGCTCGCCTATCGGAAATTGACTGCTGGCAAAGCACAGACACCCGCCAAGGGAATTATCCTTTCCATTGCTGGTGGTGTGTTGATGGGGTTTTTCTACCGATTTGTGGCGGCTTCAATTTCAGTAGACTTTGCAAACCCTGAGTCTGGATTGATGACTCCTTATGCAGCTGTTTTTGTCTTTTCGATAGGAATATTTGCATCCAATTTCCTTTGGAATACTTTTTTCATGTATAGACCGCTTCAAGGAAAATCGGTGAGCTATAGCGATTACTTTAAAATGGGGACTCCAAAACTTCATTTGATTGGAATTCTTGGAGGAGCAATTTGGTGTTTAGGAATGCTGTTTAGTGTGATCGCTGGCGAAAAGGCAGGTTTTGCAATTTCCTATGGTTTGGGACAAGGTGCTACGATGGTTGCCGCCGCTTGGGGGGTATTTGTTTGGAAGGAATTTAAAGCTGCTCCGAAAGGGACAAATACATTGGTTACCCTTATGTTTTTAGCTTTTTTGGCGGGATTGGTACTGATTATTTATTCCAGGTTTGCATAAGCGTCCAAATCAGAACTTCATGCCTATTTTTAAATTCAAATAAAATCAAACACAATTTCATTAACTCCGTGGATAACTCCATTTTTGGTGAGAATATCTAGAAGATTCAATTGAAAATAAAAATTATTTTCGTCGAAAGTATAAGTGTTTCTAGCGAAACTTTCGCTAAATATTCTTCCACTACGGATTTCAGATGCTAAAAAACTTTCAAGTGTAATCCCCGTTTTGATTTCAAATTCGTCTAGATTTTTAATATTGAATTCCTTAAACAATTGTTCGAAAGCGTAATCAGTTGGAGCAAAGAGGGTAAATTCATAATCACCATCAATTTTTTCAAAATAATTTGTTCTTTCCATTGCTTCAACCAAGTAGGTAAATTCTGGTTCTTCTGCTTGAGAAAAACGTTTTAAATATTGCTCAAAAGTAAAAATTGGAGGAATTAATAAATAGTCAATCGAATGAATAATTCCATTATTAGCCAAAATATTGCCTTCTATTAATTTAGCCTTCCCATTGATAAATATGTCACCATTTGCAAGACGGCAATAAAGTTTTTCTTTAATCTGAGTGATGAAATTAGCATTATACAAATCTGGTCTAGTTACTTTAATCGGCAATAAATGATACATTATTGTGTCTGTTAGTCCCTTGGTGTTTAAAAAATCCTCAAGTGTAATTTTATTAATTCCGAAAAATGATTCAAAAGCTTGATCTGTTGGAGCTAATAATGTAAAACTCCCCTTATCCTTAAGCAGTTCTGTCATTTCAATTTTTTCAAATAGAGTGACTAAAATAGAAAATTGTGGATCATTGGAAATTATCTCAAAAATTGATTTTTCGACCAATAAATTTTCTTTCTCCTCTTCTACACATGAAAAAAAGATGGTTGTCAAAAATAAAAATGCTAAAGTTGTTCTGAATAATCCTAAGGTAGTTTTTGAATAGTACATGACATGAAAATTTAGGAGAAAAATTCATTTTTTTAAAAGTATATTAAGTTCAAAAGAATAATTTTTATTTCAAAATAAAATTGGCTAAAGTTTTGAAAATCAATAGTTAATGGCTGTTCAGCTTTGTTTGAGCAAAAAAATAAAACTATTTCCAAATCGGGAATAAAGGAAATGGAAAGAGCCTAGAATAATTCTGGGCTCTTTCAATAAATTTTAATCTATTTAATCCATCTTACTTTTGATATTTCCAATTTCAGATTCTTTTTAGATTTTTTTTAATCAATAATCGAGTTTGTAAGCCACCACTTTATTTTTGAAAAAAGTAGGAACATAAATGATTTGATCTACCGCATTGTATCCAATATCTGCGGTGTTGGATTCAGCACCTTTTGTGTCAAGCATTAAGGTCTCTCCTTCAGCCGTGGCAAACCAAATCTCACCTTGCCATCTGGAGGCAACAAAATTTCCATCACCCAAAATTACGAGGCCATCGCCACCTGTCACCGCACCATTGAGAATAGAAGTAGTGCCATCATCATTCCAACGTTTCATGCCTGAGGCATCAAGGGCATAAATGGTTCCGTCATCAGAAATCGCGATTCCATTGATTGACTGATTTCCTTCAGATATTGTCGAAATGGTCCCTGAATTAAAAAGATGAACTTTACCTGTGTTCATATCTGTGAAATAAATTTTGCCATCATGGGCATCGGTGTCATTTAGAAATTGAGCTCCAGCGACTTTGTATTTTTTATCAATTTTGGCAGTTGCAATGTCAATTTCCACAAGCTCGTCGATGTCGGTCACATAGAGTTTACCATTTGAGATGGCCATCCCTTTTGGAGCATTTAAACCTGTGATCCAGTCCTGAGCCACAATACTTCCATCTTTTCCAATGATCGAGATCGAGCCTTTTCCGTCTTTTACCAGAGGGTCGCCTTCAATATTGGATACGTAGATGGTGCCTGTAGCATCATCAAAAAGTACCGATTCGTTCGTGGTTAAAGTCTCAGGAGTCTCCCATAGCATGGTGAGTGTAGGTGTTTTTACATCTTCCACTACTGCTAATTCTTCGGCAGCTTCCTCAGTTTTATTTGGCCCACATGAGGCTAAGATTCCTGCAGCGAAGATTAAAAGGTAAAATTTCAAAGTTGTTTTCATGTTGTTAGTTTTTTGTTAAGGTCCAGTTTTGTTGGTTAAAATTAGCAGGTGCAGATTCTTTCAATCGATCTTCAATCTTATCCAAATACATGGTATTGTATCGAAGTCTGGTGATGTAATTAGGCAGAGTGGGGTCTCCATTCCAGCAATGCTCTGCACGATCGCCGTATGCGACCTCACCATTGTAATATGGATTTTGAGTTTGTTCTAAAAATTCTTCTGTCAAATATACTGCATTGTTGAGGTAGTAATTGTCCATGTCGCCGCAATAGATGTTTACTTTTCCCTCCAACTTTGGCCCCAAAGTGGCCCAGTCTCGCTCCATGATATGGCGCAAGTCAAAATTTTCCTTCCAATAAGACGCAACTTCTTTATCAATTTTTCCGGTGTATTTGTCCCAAATGGGCTTTGGATAACCATCCTCTCCAACTGGCGAATAGACTGCTTGCCAAACATCAAACTGTTCGCCAGACCTTGTTTTGGTTCCTCCAATTGCTAGCTCTCGGTAATTCATATCCTGAAGCATTGCATCGATGTGACCTAGGTAATTTCGATGTCCAGGTCGAAGCGTCTTGCGGAATTCCCCTTCTCGATAATACGCATTCTCATCACTATAAATATCTACTGAAGTGAAAGCCCTAAAATCGATAGGATCGGGGCAAGCTGCAAAGCAGCCGTTGTATTCGTCTGGGTATTTTACCTGTACTGCCAAGGCTTCCCAACCACCAGTAGATCCGCCATATAAGAATCGCGCCCAGCCTTCACCTATTCCCCGAAACTCTTTTTCGATGTAGGGGATCAATTCATAAGTAATCGCATCTCCATAAGGTCCCAAGTTCTCCGAATTAACGGCATAACTATCGTCATAAAATGGATTGGCGTGTTGGATTTCGATGGCTATGAATCTTTTAAAATCTTTGGAAACCCATTTCTGGTAAAAATCATAGGCTTCTTGTTGCTGCATTTTGGCATAACCATAGATGCCAAAACGTGCGCTATAGTCATCCTCTCCAAGTTCTGGATCAGGAGGAATAGTTCTAAATCCACCAAAATCATCCGGATAATGTCCATGGAAAACCATCAATGGATAATAGTCTGAAGTGTTTTCTTCAAATCCTTCAGGCAAAAGCACATGTGCTCCCAGATACATATCCCTACCCCAGAATTTTGAAAGCAGCTCAGATTTGATTTTGATGTGCTTGATGTATTTAGTGTCTTCTTTTTCTTCGATCGGTGGGATGATCTGATCGATCGTCAATTCGATTTTTGATCCTTTTTTAAGGCTTAGCTTGGTAGGCTTGCTGTAAATATTTCCCGGAGTCACAGCCCATTTTCTTCCCTCTCCTTGATCCATCGCCAGTTTGACAGTATGCCCATCCGAGCGATTGAAAGTTTCATACTTGATGATAAAAGCTTGAACCATATACTCTCCTTCCGGAAGGCT
>JAHEBE010000193.1 GCA_024642365.1 Algoriphagus sp. | reverse complement strand
GGGTAGGATTTCATTGATACAAAGTCTGTTTCCAATGCATTAAACCTCCAGGCCACTTCTTTTCGGTCTAATGGAATCCGTCTGTCTTGGCAGTGCCCCAAATAATAGCCGCTGGAATCCATTTCTTGAATTTTTTTCCGAGAACAGTCACAGGCAAAAACAAGTTTTTTGTCTTTCAATTCTTCCAAAGCCAGCTCGTAATTAGCTATCCGATGGACTTGCGACCAATCTTTTTCAAAGTCTATCAAATCTTTGGGCCCTATATCATATCCAAGCTCCATAAAGTCTAGGGTATCAAAAATGTCTTGGACGAATTCTTCGCGATATCGCTCTCGATCCAAGTCATCAATTCGAAGTAAAATCTTCGAATTTTCCTTTTCGGCAATGACTTTCGTTACTAAAAAGGAATAGAGATTTCCAAGATGGAGGTAGCCACTTGGGGTAGGTGCAAAGCGCGTGAGGTTGAAATTCATTTACCGAAATTAGTTAGATTGAAGAAAAATATACCATGAAGAAGCGCTACCTTTTTTTTATTTCAATCTTAGCTTTTGCTTGTGAAAAGCCTGTTGATCAATTAACCGGTTCAGAACTTATCGCTAAATCGATTGAGTACCATGATCCGAATCATGTTTGGGGAAGTCTTAAAGCCACTTTTGATTTTACAGATAGTCTGCCTGCTCCAAGAGAGTCAAGGAGGTATTCGGTGAGTTTTGAGAATAATTTATCAAAAATGGTTTATCGAAATCAAGAACTCAATTACATCGTTTGGAATGACTCAGTTCAGATTTTCGAAGGTGAAATCGAGCAAGATCGTGCCCTCCGGATGCGAAATTATTACACCTATCTCTGGGGACTACCGATGAAACTCAAAGACCCAGAGACTAAAATTGACGCAAAAGTAACCCGGGAGGAGCTCAACGAGAAAAGCTATTTAGTGGCTCGGATTCCCTATGAAAAGGATATTTGGTATTTCTATATTGATCCAGCTACTTTTCAAATGGAGGCATACAAGTTTTACCAAGATGAGCCCAATCAAAAAGGTGAGATTATTTATTTGGAAGGCATAAAGGAGTTTGAGGGCTTAAAAATCCCGGCAAATCGGACTTGGTATCGAACAGAAAATGGAGAGTTTTTAGGGACTGATCAACTGTTGGGAATCCATTAAGCCTAAATCTAATTAATGGCACTTAAGTTTCTTTAACGCGCTATATTTCCTTTCATGTTCTGGTTGGGCTATTTTTCGGAGCAATGAAAAAATGGGTTCTCGGTATTTATATATTTTTACAGGCGAGCTGTGCGATTGCCCAAGCAACCTATTCTGGAAATGTCTTAGATGCCACGGATAAAAAATATTTGGAAGGCGTTTTTTTGGAGGTAATTGGATCAAATGAAACTGATTCCACCAACTCCAGAGGCTATTTTAATCTAAAAGCGAAAATAGGCGACAGCTTGCGTGTGAGTTACCCAGGATTTATTGAACAAATTATTGTCTTGAAGGCAGATCGCTATTTACAGATTCAGATTCAAGATCAAGCAAGATTTTTACCCACATTCGAAGTGAAATCTGAGCCTTATGCGTTTCGATTCAAAGATGGAAAACTCACTGTGATCGATCCAAATGAGGTCAAAGAAAAATCTCCAAAAGGGCAAATAACCGCTGGACCCTCTGGTTCGCCAACTGGGGGATTTGCGATTTATGGACCCATTTCCTATTTCACCAAAAAGGCCAGACAGGCACGGGAGTATGCTAAAAAGCAGGAGTGGGACCTTAGACGAGCTGGATACTATGCAATAATTGAATCTGATTCAGTCCGTAAAAATCTCATGATCAAATACCAATTGGATCGACCTCAATGGGATAAATTAGTAATCCGATATAATGAAGGAAATGCACATCATGAATTTTTAGACTGGCCAAAAGACCGGGTCTACGCGCACTTCAATTCCTTTATTAGTAGAGAGAAAGACTGGGTTAATTAAGATTTTCGCTTAAAAGACCATGTGACATAGAACTTTGCGACTTCTTCACCTGCAGGGTTTTTTCCGCTTGAAATCATCATTAATTGATCTGTTCCATTGATTTCCATTCCATCGATAAGCGTGAATAACTCTATGCCTTGAGTACAGGAAAAGGTGATTTTTTCATTCGCTTTTTTGAAATATTCTGCTTTGAAATCTACCACGAGCATGGAAAATTTACCTTTTCCGGCGAGAGCAAGTTGGCAAAGAGCACCTGTGCTTAATTCTGCAGCTCCTGCCAAAGCCGCGAAATAGATTGATTTGAATGGATTCTGTGAGCGCCAAAAATAGGGAATGGTTACCTCGCACTTTTCCGGATTAAGGTTTTTTATCCGAAATCTCCAAAATACCGCTGAGGGTAATTTGGCGAACATTGCAAACCAAAAAACGATCGGATTCAGCATCTTTTTTTGATAATCGAGTGCTTTAGAATTTAGACTTATTTTAGCTTGCGTAGTTTCCATAGGTAAATTTTTGAAACTAAAAATAAAGAAAAATTGGTTCTGGTATCCTATTTGAACTTCTAAATCAAAAACAAATCACCATGAAAAAGATCATCACTTTTATTGCTTTGGGTATTATGCTTTATGCATGTTCCAAAGTTCCTCTGACGGGTAGAGCAAGGTTGGACGCGGTTTCAGATGAGGAAATAATGCCTTTGGTCAATGAACAATATGCGCAGGTTTTAAAGGAAGAAAAAGTAGTAACCAATACCAAAGACGGTCAGGCAGTTGTACGAGTAGGGAAACGAATGGCTGATGCTGTGGAGAAATTTTTGATTCAAGAAGGATACCCTGAAATCGCCGAATCCTTTGATTGGCAGTTTAATTTGATAGAAAGTGAGCAGGTAAATGCCTGGTGTATGCCAGGAGGAAAAGTTGCATTCTATACGGGTATTATGCCAATCACGTTGGATGATACAGGGATTGCAGTTGTCATGGGCCATGAAGTAGCACACGCTGTAGCAGCGCATTCCAGAGAGCGTATGTCAAATGGTTTGGTAGCTAATTTTGGAATCAGCATTCTTTCATCAGCTATTGGCCAGAACCCGAGTTTGACTCAGGCTATATTTCTGCAGTCTGTCGGTATCGGAAGTGAGCTTGGGATGTTGAGCTTCTCGAGAAAGCATGAGTTGGAGGCAGATGAATTAGGCTTAATTTTCATGGCAGTGGCTGGCTATGATCCTAGACAAGCACCAGTATTTTGGGAGCGTATGGCTGCAAAGGGAGGAGAGGCTCCACCTGAATTTCTTTCCACACACCCAGGTCCTGAATCGAGGATTCAAAAATTGAATCAACAGATGCCAAAAGCTTTAGAATACTATGAAGCATCGTCGAAATAAAAATGCATAAAAAAAGACCGAAGGGAACACCTTCGGTCTTTTTTTTATTGGTTAAACCCTCGCAGTTTTACCTGAGTGAGTTTTCTTTTGGTATCCAGCGGAAAATCTCCACGCATCATCCAATCGTAATAGCCAGGCTCTTCTTTCAAGACTTGTGTGATGGTTTTTCCTTTTTGCTTTCCAAAATTGAATACTTCTTCTCCTTTGTCATTGAAAACAAATCTTCCTGCTAAATCCACCATTTTTTCATTGAGAAGTTCATGGAGTTTTTTCATGTCATTTTCAAAAACGCCAAGCTTGTTTCCCTGAAGATCTTCCATCTCTTCTCCGAGATAGCGCTCCACTTGAGCTTTAAAAACATCCAGCGTAGCCAGTGTGTCTGCCTCAGCGCTGTGTGCATTTTTAAGGTCTTTGTTGCAATAGAATTTGTAAGCTGCAGTCAAATTTCGCTTCTCCATCATATGGAAGATCTTTTGGGAGTCGAGAAGGTTTCTTTTGTCCAAATCAAATTCAATTCCTGATCTCAGGAATTCTTCGACCAAAAGAGGAATATCATATTTCAACACATTGAAACCGGATAAGTCTGAAGTTCCAATAAAATTGAAAATCTCGCGTGAGAGCTCCTTAAAAGTAGGCTTGTCTTTTATGTCTTTATCATAGATCCCATGAATCAAGGAAGATTCCAAGGGGATAGGGATCGTAGGATTTACTAGTCTGGTATAGATTTCTTGACCACCATCTGGATGAAGCTTAACGATGGAAATCTCAACAATTCGATCAGTGGAGATATTCGTTCCGGTGGCCTCAAGATCAAAAAATGCAATGGAGTTCTTTAAATTTAATTTCATGATTAGTTGAATTTTGCTTTGATCGACTCGAGCTCCATGTTGTCGTAGTTTCCTGAGCTCATCAAAAGCAGGTTAGAATTAGTGTAATCCAGCGTCAATAAGAATTCTTTCAACGCTGCGCTATCGGTAAATAATTTTAAATCCGCCCGCTTAAATCCAGCTCGTAAGGTAGCTTCATCCATCAATTCCAGTTTTTTTAATGCAACTGCATGCGGATTAAGGTATACGATGGCTAGATCTGCTGCGTCCATGGTATTGGCATAGTTTGGCAGAAAATCTTTATTCAAAGAAGAGTAAGTATGCAATTCCTGTACGGCGATCAATTGGCGTTCTGGAAATTGGTTTTTTACAGCACGGACTGTCGCCTGAAGCTTGGATGGAGCATGTGCAAAATCTCTATAAATCGTGCTCGTGCCAGTTTCCAAAATCACTTCCTGACGCTTTGCAGCGCCTTTAAATGATTGAATGCTTTTATAGAATGATTCAGGCGTAATCCCCAAAGATTTACAAATATTCATTGCTCCTTGGAGATTTTGAAGATTATGTTCTCCGAATATTTGAATTGGAATTAGTCCACTATCTGTTTTGAGATAGGTTTTCCCATCCTTAATCACGGATGGATGTGCATGGTAGGCAGTTTTCTTTCCGGATATTGGAGCATTCTCAGCAGCTATTTTCACCAATGGATCAGCTTCACAATAAATCAACTCACCATTTGCCGGGGTCAATGCCATAAATTGGCTGAAAAGGGATTTGTAACCCTCAAAATCTGGAAACACATTGAAATGGTCCCATGCAATGCCACTTACTAAAGCGATGTCATGTTTGTAATGAAAAAATTTAGAAGTTCGATCGATAGGAGAAGTCAAGTATTCATCCCCTTCAATAATGATGATCGGGGCATCTGAAAGACGAACCATCAAATCAAATCCTTCAATCTGAGCACCTACCAAATAATCAAAATCGACTTGTTGATCTTTCAAAACATGCAGAATAATGGATGTGATGGAGGTTTTTCCATGCGATCCACCGATCACCACGCGTTTTTTATTCTGACTTTGATTAAAGATAAATTCAGGAAAAGAATAGACCGGAATTCCCAACTCCTGTGCTTTTTGGAGTTCTGGATTATCAAGTCGGGCATGCATGCCTAGGATAATGCCATCTAGATTTTTGGTGATTTTCTCTGGAAACCAACCGTAGGTTTGCGGTAATATTCCGGCCTTTTCCAGTCGAGTTCGAGAAGGCTCATAGATTTCATCATCAGAACCGGTGACTTGATATCCTTTTCGCACCAATGCCAACGCTAAATTATGCATGACGGCGCCACCAATGGCGATGAAGTGATAGTTACTCATTTGGTCTAGTCTTAAATTCTACCCAAACTTAAAAATATTAGCCCGGAGAAGCGCTCAAAAGTTGGATTTTTAGGAGTTTTTTTACGGTTCTACAATTTTGCTAATTTCGCCCTACCAATTATTCATCATGCTTCCGGATAAATTTGCCTATTTAAGTCTTGCCATTTTATACCTGATTGCCTGGCTCCCCATTTTTTTGAAAAGCCCTTGGAAGAGCGGAATGATCAAGGTTGGAGCTGTAGGCGGGATAATGGGCGTGATAGCGGAGGTTTGGTATTTCAGAGATTATTGGAGACCTCCGACACTTTTTGGAGAAGGAGTAGTTGGGATCGAGGATTATTTAATTGGCTTTGCTTTGTTTGGAGTCGGGGGCTATATCCATTCTTCTTTTACTAAAAAGGAAATTGATTACAGCAAGCAAACAGCAGCGAAAAACAAGGACTTTTTCTTTCTTTTCTTGATCGGCTGCGCAAGTTTGACAGTTTTCAGTGTAGGCCTCGGAATCCACTCCGGTTATGTGACATTTCTGACTTTCTT
>JAHEBE010000192.1 GCA_024642365.1 Algoriphagus sp. | reverse complement strand
CATCTAATTCTGGATTACAGATTTGAAAATATAGTTGATGATCATCTAGTCTGGTTATTAAACAAGAAAAAGGCCTATAGTGATGCGAGGATACTTGTGCAAGAAATAATAAATAATTCAGCAAAATAAAAGAACGAAAGCACAACACCGTTTAAAATTACAGCAGCTAATTGCCCAACAAACGTTGGACGCATTTTCATCCTCTTCAAGGAAAATAAAAATTATTGTTTGACTTTATATCAAAATACATTTCGCTGACTGAGTATGAGGTATTAAAGGGGAGCCGAACAGATTGAGCACGAGTTGGAAGCAAGAGTTTAGAAAAATAAGCAAATACCCTTTTTGGAAACCTGAATATTTTCAAATGATTCATTACCATAATGGGTTATTTACAGAATAAAAGTTTACGGATAATTACATAAGACAAATTTTATCTTTGGTAAATCTTGGTTTATTCCTTAGCTTGAAAGAAAAGGTTATCCTCCAAACCATTTTTAGTTTCTTTTTTTCCTCTAAGCCCAACTCTATATGAAGACATTATTTTCGGTTTTTGCCACCCTCCTCATCCTTCATTCCACTCCGGAATTCACTCAAGCTCAAGTCGTCGACCCTACTGTTGCGGGGATGTCTCTGGATCGCCTAAAGCGATATGAAGCCTATGTCCAGCGTGAAATCAACACAGGCAGAATTCCTGGTGCCGTCACCCTGATCTCCCGAAATGGTGAGCTGGTTCAAAAGGCAGCTTTTGGATTCAGCAATCTTGAACAAAAGGTCCAGTTGAAAACAGATGATATTTTTTACATCCAGTCAATGACAAAGCCTATCATCACGGTAGCATTTATGATGCTTTTTGAGGAAGGACATTTCCAACTGACTGATCCATTGTCTAAATACTTTCCAGCAGCAAAAGACTTAAAGGTGCTAAAAAATCCAGAGGATGGTTTAGACAGTGAAACAGTTCCCATAAAACGGGAAATTGTCTTGGCAGATCTCTTGTCCCACACTGCGGGATTCACCCACGGTCTTGGACAAAACGAATATGAAAAAGCCGTTGCAGGCATTCTAGGCCAACCTTTCAAAACCATTCAGGAACGGGTAGACGCATACTTCACCATTCCCCTTTTGGGTCAACCTGGAGAGCAATGGGCCTATAGTATCGCTCCGGATATTCTTTCTGCATTGATTGAAAAATTCTCAGGAAAACCTACAGATCAATTTCTGGCAGAGCGTATTTTCATTCCTCTTGGAATGAAGGATACAGGATATAATTTGACCAAGGAGCAACAGCGCAGAGTAGTTCAGGTAAAGGGTGACGATCCAGGAGGCATCCTAACTACCCATCCCAAAATGGAAGGAAATACACTCTGGAGCGGGGTAAATGCTTTATTTTCCACAGCCGATGATTACTTGAGTTTTTGCCAAATGCTGATGAATGAAGGAAAAGGTAACGGCAAACATTTCTTAGGAAGGAAGACGGTAGAAATGATGACCATGAATCATTCCGGTGATCTTTTTGGGATTTCAGAAGGGTTTGGATATGGGTTTGCTGTGGTCGATGATGTTGCGGAATCCCATAATCTTGGAAGTAATGGGACCTATTATTGGGCAGGAGCTTTTAACACGCACTTCTTTATTGATCCGGAGGAAAAATTAATCTCAATTTTCCTTACCCAGACAACTGATTTTGATTTCTATTTCCACAACAAAATGCGGCAAATGGTATATCAGAGTATCGTTGATTAGTCTAGTAAGTTTTAGAAATCATTATTCCTGTGAAAGCTGACCTAACAGCCATATCTATGAATAAATTAATCAAACATTTACAAAAGCGATGGCAAATCTACGGATTGGAAACACTCGTGGTGATCGTCGGTATTCTTGTTGCTTTTTCACTGGACAGCTGGAATGAAAACCGAAAAAATGAACTAAAGGAAAGACGAATACTCAGAGAGCTAGCTCAAAATCTCAATCAAAACATCCAGGTATTTGAACAAAACATAAAGGGTCAAGAAAATTTTGTAAGAAGAATAGACATTATCCTGGATTTCTTGGAAAACGACAAGCCCTATGAGGATTCTTTGGCTTTCCATTTCAGAACCTTGATTTATCTCGAACAAATTACAATTACGGCCTCTGCCTATGAAACACTAAAATCTGTAGGTTTTGATCTGATTCAATCAGATGATTTGAGAACTGAAATCATTGATCTTTTTGGATATACTTATCCAAGAAGTTCTAATCTGGTTAGGGATGTCGCATTACAACGTTATAGCACAAAAGATTTAATGATGGATAAATATTTTAGAGTTAACAAAGAAAGGACGAAGTCCTTGCCAACGGATTATCCAACTCTTCAGCAAGACCATCAATTCATTAATTGGATTTATGGAATTAGAGCCTGGAAAATAGGAGTAATTGAACAAAATCAAATGCTTTCTGAAAGTTCAAAATCCCTGTTGGAAAATGTGAATGGATATTTGGAGGAATGACAAACCACTAACCCATGATAAAATTCTTCAGAAAAATTAGGCAAAAAATGCTGACTAATAACAAGTTCAGTAAATATTTGCTTTACGCAATCGGGGAAATTATACTGGTTGTAATTGGGATTTTAATTGCATTACAAATTAACAATGCAAATGAGATTGCTAAACAGAACAAGCAAACAAAGAACTATGAAGAAAGACTTCTAATAGAGCTTCAGTCAGATTTAGAACCTTTAAATCAGTTAGACAGCCTATACCTTAATCAAGTAAAGCATATCAATAATTTTATTTCCTATTACCAAAGCTCTGATAGAGATGTCAATGTTATGGCACAGAAAATAGATAGTATACAATACAATAGAGCTGCATTCACAAGCACAGCCTTCACAATTGATGATATTATGAATTCGAGTAACCTTTCTTTGTTTAGTGAAGAGAAAAAGGAAGCTATTTTAAAATTGATTCAAGCTCAAGAATGGTTTGAAAACAATCTAAATGTTAAAGAAGAGAAATGGGTTTTAAGTAATCTTGAGTTTGAGCACCAAATAGATGTAGTAGCATTTTATAATTTAAAATTTGATGCTAAAAATATGAATGACTGGAGAAATAATTTACTTTCTGAACAATACAGATTGTATAGCAATAAAATAGCTGCTGAAAAGGAGCTCTATGAGTATCGCATTTTAATGTGTAACGTTCTGAAATTTCGAACTGAAAATTTATTGAAATTATTAGAGAAAGATTGAAATTCGTCGAAAGCACCACACTGTATACACGATATGGCTTGGTCTGCCCTCACGGGGGAAAATCCACGAATTTTCCAAAGCGAGGTTCGTCTCCAGTGGTTGGTGTAACCACCAAACACATCATCCTTTACTCTCTAGCATGCTTCATTAATCATTCCCAACAAAATTGGCCCTTCCAAAAAATCTTCGATTGACGAAGTTATTGAGGTTAGAACCAAAACGGTAATTAAACCCAAATCTGGTATCGACGGTATATGCTGAAGGTAAGGTTACCCTCCCACTCAAAATATCCTGCTCGGTAAAATCTCCTGATGCCAGGTAAATCTGATCCTTTACGTAATTACCTTCTGCCCTCACAAAGAACGAAAAATTCCCAGTGACACGGACTTGTGCACTAATATTCAAACCAGTAGACCAAGAGCTAAAATCATCTAGATAATTTCTTATTCGGTATCCCACTTCCAAATTTCCCCAACGTTGATTTAGTCCCAGACTGAGTCTCAAACTATGGAGGACCCTGGTTTCTTCAGTAACACCGGAAATCGTTTCTTCGACATATCTGTTATTTCTGACTTCAACCCCATAATTAATTCTCAGAAATCTGGAATTCTGTACTGATTCCGGGAAAAAATTATACTCTACTCCTGGTCTAAAGCTGGTCTGAAACTGATAATTGAAGCGGGTGTTCTGACGACCGGCAACATCATATCCATAAGACCATTGGGGTGAAATAGACTTTACGAGCTGATGGCTAAATCCAAATTCTGATACATCAAAACTATTCTCTACTTCATCAATGAACTGGTTACCGTCTTCATCAAAAACCGGATTCCCATTGCCATCAACTCTTGGTACTTTCTGAATCGTTCTTCTCAGCCTTTCATCTATTCTCCCGGTTAGGGAAATTTTCCACTCATCAGTGATCCGGTTAACATTGAATTCTCCACCAATATTGATGTCTCTGCTCAATTCCTCTATTTCAAGGTTCGCATCACCACCCACATTAAAAACCCAATAATTCCAAGGATCAACGCTTTCCTGAATTTCATCGTCCAGAATTCCGGAGCCAGTCTTCATATTGATTTCGATATTCTCTCCAGCTGCGGTTTTCGCAACATAGGGAGCCAAACCTAATTTGATATACCGGGTAAGTTTTTCCCGCACTTCAAAGTCAGTATCCGTCTGTTTGTTATTAACATAGAGGGTGTCCGTTCTTCCCGCATGGATGTTTTGTTGACCTATAAACAGAAGTTGATATTGTCTTCCACCTCCACCTGATCTGTTATCGTTAATCAGCAGAAATACATCAGCCGTTTGATTATCCAGGTAGAAGTCAACCGCAGTAATTTCCGTTCTGATAAAATCCATATCACAACCTCCATCCCTCCGATCACAGCCATCGATAAACACTCTGAGTTTATTGGGAATGTTGTTATTACCAACTTGTGTTTGACCAATTGAAAGAGTGGTCAAGGAAAAGAAGGTTAGAATCAGTAAAAGTGGTATTCTATTCATTTAATTGGGTTTAATTCAAGTGGATCGTTTCAATTCGATCGGAATTGAATTCAAGTTATCAACCATAACACACTACTTTCGACATTAATGTTTGAAAATGAGTGTTCATTTTACATGAATGGAAAGAGTAAAATAAAACTCCATCCTTTGCTTTTCATTTTCTCGAATAGGGCATTTAGCCTTCCTTTTGTGAAACTGAACTAATAAAAGGATTTGTGGCAGGCAGGGAGTTTGGCTGCAAGAATGTTCTAAGAACTTGCGCAAGTTATAAACAAGCAAGGGGTGCATACAATGAAAACAATCATTAGCGGCTCTCTAGATATTCGAGCGGTGGTGTCACCTCCATCCTTTTTGGTGAATGTTTGGTTTCCACCAAAAAGAAGACTTTTTTTCGCACTGAAGAGTCACTTCAGTAATACCACTCCAAGGGGCTTGTGTACTTCAACACCAATCAATAACTTAGGAAAAAACAGAAGAGTCCATGATTAATATGTATTGGTTCTTCTAAAAATTTGAGGTAGGTTAAATCATGAGATAAAGCGATAATACCCTTTGGGGTACTGCCCATAGCCAAACCTTTACCATCACAAAAAAGCAATCCAATGAACAAATTACTTCTATCTCTCCTCGGTCTTTCCATTTTGACTTCTTGTGGCACTTCAGGTAATGAAGAAGTTGTTTATAGGGATCTAAACAAAAACCAGCAACTGGATATTTACGAAGATTCTACACAACCTATTGAAGCAAGGATAGAAGATTTGCTTTCGCAAATGACCATTGAAGAAAAGGCGGGCTTGATGTTTAATGCCATTTCAGGGGTGGGAATGGGAGAAGGAATGCAACGTGTCGATTCTCTAATTTCAAAAGTCTATATCAATCATTTGGACATGCCTGGAATGGCTACTGCGAAGGAAATTCAAGCCCATAATAACAACCTCCAGAAAACCGCAGAAAATACCCGTCTCGGCATACCCATTACCTTCTATTCTGACCCAAGAAACGGATTAGAAAAAAATGAAGCAGCAGGTGAAAATCGCTTTCATTCCTGGTGGCCTTCTGAATTGGGTTTTGGGGCAATCGGGGACGAGGATGTGGTCAGGGAGTTTGGAGATATTGGACGACAGGAGTATCTGGCCCTGGGAATTCGTTTGGCCTTACATCCAATGGCTGATTTGGCTACCGAACCTCGATGGTTTAGAACCTATACCACTTTTGGGGAAGATGCTGATTTATCTGCCAGACTTACCAAGGCTTACGTCCAAGGTTTTCAAGGGGACCAGTTAAGTACTCAAAGCATACTTTGCCAAACCAAACATTTTCCCGGAGGGGGACCGCAAAAAGATGGAATGGATGCTCATTTCCCTTCTGGCAAAGAGCAGGTATATCCAGGAGG
>JAHEBE010000191.1 GCA_024642365.1 Algoriphagus sp. | reverse complement strand
GTGATTTTTTTTACATGGGGGTTCTTCCCAGCATTCACCATTTTTTTACCCACATTACTTACTAATTCGCGCACTTTTTCTTCTTGCCTGCCTAAGGCTTCCACCTGCTTTCCGAAAAGTGACTTCGCTTTTTCCAGTAAATTTTGTGGTCTTCTTTTCATGATTAGAAATAAAGATTAACCTCTGCCTTCACTTGCTTAAGTGCATAGCCAATCGCATCATTTTTTCGATCCAAGGTTTGAGCGAATATTGCTTTTGCCAAATCTATCCCTTTTGCTTCTGCATCAATTCCCTGTCGACTTAGGTTGATAATCGTGGTAACCTCTTCCACAGCACGCTTTACTGCTTCCCAAGTTTCTTCCGAGAAGTATACTTGCTGCGAGAAATTATGATTAAACTCCTCTCGGACTTCATTCAAAAGCTGCGGATACAATTCATTTGCGGAGTAGGCCGTAGGATTAGATCTTCTCACCAAGTTATTTGGTGTGATTCGCTCTAGGAACAAACAAAGGCGTTCGGCTGCCTGCAATCGAATCGGCAAAATCAATTCGGTGTTTTTTGTTTTTAAATCCACCAGCATTTTCTCCCGTTCTTTGGCAAGAAAAGAAACGACCACCAAATACATCCCATAAAGAACAATCCCGGCCGGGAGAAGAATTTTCAATAAATCAACGAAGTAATCCATAATGTATTTTTGAACTCAAATTTGTAAATCGAAATTGTCAGAAAATCAAAGTCATTATAAATTTGATCACTAAACGAACCAAATCTAGCTGGATTTAATTTTCCACTTATGCTTATTCCCATAAAAATCACTCCAAAAGCTGAGTCAGAGATAAAAAATATCATGACCACCAAAAATATTCCCTCCGATTACCGGCTTCGAGTAGGGGTAAAAGGTGGCGGATGTGGGGGAATGTCTTATTCCTTGGGTTTTGACAAAGCAAAGCCAGACGATCAGCAATTTGAAATAGAAGGAATCAACGTGTTAATTGAAAAGCGACATTTTATGTTTTTGATGGGGATGCAAATTGATTTTTTCGAAGGTGATGAGGCAAGAGGGTTTACCTTCATCAATCCAGATATTCCAAAGCGACATGATCAGGAATAATTATTTTGTACTTTAATTTCCCAATCAAAAGTTCCGTCATGAGACCATTCCTTCTTTTTTTCTCCCTATTCTTTATTTCACAAGCCTTATCGGCTCAAGTGAAATATCTTGAAGCAACACAGGCACCAGGAAAAGGGCAACTGGAAGATTTAGATTGGTTGGTCGGCTATTGGGAAGGAGAAGCATTTGGAGGAATCTGTGAAGAAGTCTGGATGCCAGCCAAAGATGGTCATATGGTAGGCACCTTTAGACTTTGGTCAGAGGGAAAATTGGTTTTTTCGGAGTACATGAACTTGATTCAGGAAGGAGAATCCTTTTCCTTGAAATTGAAACACTTCAATCCAGATCTCTCTGGATGGGAAGAAAAAGAAAAATGGACCACATTTAGATTGGTAGAGGTAGGTGAAAATACGGTGTGGTTTAGTGGATTGACCATGGTTCGCGAAGGAGACGAGATTACGCTTTATCTCGCTTTAACCGAAAATGGCGAACGCAGGATAGAAGAATTGACCTATAGAAAAGGGAGTCTTTAACTTTTAAATCCCCTCAAACCCTGGCTTCACCTGATCCCAAAAATCATCCAATCCAATAATTCTTGGTTTCAAAAAAGAGATGATAGCTGGCCAGTCGTTTTCATTCATTACATCCACACCTTTCAAAACTTTTTCAATCCTGCTTACAGGCTGACCAAATTCATTGCTTTGAAGCAATTTCCAATCCCATTCTTCATCCAAGCTCAGTACCAGGATTTTTTTCAATTGAATAAACTGATCAAAGTAAAGTTCTTGTAATTCTTCATCGCTATGTGCGATTTCAATTCCAATGGAGGCAAAACCTCGCTCTGCTTTCATTCGAAAATAGATGTCTCGAATTCCTGTTTTGTAATTCGGCCAATTCACACGAAAGCCGGAGGCACTTGGCACCGGCTTCATATACTGACCAAATTTGATCCAAAACTCTTTTCTGATGGCTGAGCTTTCCGCCTTTGAATACATACTTTACTGGTAATCTTCTGGGAATAAAACTGTAACTGCGGAGTGCTTTACCAATCCTCCTAAAGCTGGGTGATGCTTTTTAAGGGTGATTTTTACTTTTTTTGTTTGGGGAAAAGCCTTCAAAATATCCTGAATAATCAAGTGACCCAAATGCTCCAAAAGCTTTACTTTGACATCCATTCGGGATTTGATCAGTTGATACAGTTTCGCATAGTCAACTGTATCTTTCAACTCGTCTGAATTCATGGCTGTTTTCAAATCAGTATCAATTTCTAAATCCACCGTAAATCGATTTCCAAGAATCGATTCTTCTGGATAAGCGCCATGATAGGCGTGAAACTCAATTCCCTCCAGCGTAACTTTTCCCATTAATCAAATTGATCAAAGAATGAACCGGATTGATTTTTTGGGTTTTCAGGAGTCTTTTTAGCTGGCTCCTCTTTTTCAGGTTCTGCTTCCATTTCCTTTTCTTCCTCCTCGGCTGGCTCTTCTTCAGAGACTTCTTCGGCTTCGACTTTTGATTCTACTGTTTCCTCAGCAGCTTCAGGTTCTTCACTGATTTCTTCCTCCACTTCTTGCTCAGAATCGGGAGATTCATCATGGATTTCCAATTCTATTTCCTCCTCGATAGTCTCCATTTCTACAAATGGATCTTCCTCATTCACTGGCTCTGGCACATATTCCTCTTCCAACTCTGGAGCCGGAGTGAGATTTGCCAAATTCCCAAAAGTAAAGGCCTGAGATCTACTCAATTCCTCAATGGCTCGTTGATGCGCTTTAGCATCTATTCGATTAAAATGGGCATCAGAAAGGTCAATTTGATTTAAGGCATCTTGAGCGATTCGCTTCAGACTTTTCACCATTGCTTCACGTTGGTCAACCAAGCCTTCATAAGACCGGACCAAGCCTTGCATACTTTCTCTGAGTTCTACAATAGTTTCTTTG
This sequence comes from Algoriphagus sp., assembly GCA_024642365.1. Classification (GTDB taxonomy): domain Bacteria; phylum Bacteroidota; class Bacteroidia; order Cytophagales; family Cyclobacteriaceae; genus Algoriphagus. The sequence continues at coordinate 3,097 of JAHEBE010000191.1, read as the reverse complement.
GCCTTCATTTCTGCGGCATTGATGATCGTGGCAGCATCATGCTCTGCTTTTTTCCGTGCTTCGGAGAGCAGGTGATTAGCATTTGCGGTGGCATTAGCGGCAGTTTCATTTGCTTCTGCAATGATCAAATCCGCAGCCTCATTTGCCTCCTCTATCATTGAAGCACCAGTATCTTCAGCAGTTTTAAGTGTTCGGAAAAGAGATTCCTCTACATCCTTAAGTCGCTTTGCCTCGGCCTCAGTATTTTGAAGCTTTGTTTTGAGATCCATATTTTCTTTATGGAGCGTATCAACTACTTCACTGACTTCTTCTAAAAATGAGCTTACTTCCTTTTTCTCAAAACCTCTGAATCCAGTTTCGAATGATTTTTGCCGAATGGCAGCAGGTGTGATTTTCATGGGTTGTTAACTTGAATTTGCCAAATAGAAATGGTGCGGTCATCGGAAACGGAAATTACATTTCCATTATAAGTACTCCAGACCACTTTATTAATGGATGTGCCATGACCAGCATTTCGAGCTTTGTCGATGACTTTAAGAAGTTTTTGATCTTTAGCACTCCAAACTTTGATGGATTTATCCATCGAGCAGGTTACCAAAAGACTTCCATCTTCATTGAAAGATAAATAATTAATAGCATACATATGGGCTACAATGGATTCATTGAGCGTATAGTTGGAGCTATCCCAAAATTTCAAATTTGCATCTCTTGAGCCGCTCGCAAGAGTTTGTTCATCTGGAGAATAACTTAGCGCAAAGACAGAATTGCTGTGACTTGTCAAATTAGCGATTGGCTGAAAATCATTTGCCAAGTCCAAAATTTTAATACTGTGATCACTCAAACCAATTGCTAAGTGCTTTTTCCCTGTTGCAATCGCAAATACACGAATACTTTTTGAGCTAAGTTTGATGTGTTTTTTAACAGCTCTTTTCTCAATATCAACGATAATCAAAACTCCATCAGCTGTCCCAATGTAGGCTTGATTACCCATGATTTTGATATCAAAAATAGCTTGATCAGTTAATTTTAGTGACCAAATGGCCTTATTGTCATTCAAATCAACTACCTGAATACCTTCGAAATTATGTCCTATAAAAAGCCAATTGCGAGCAGGATCTACATGAAGCGCATAGACTGAGTTAGATAGTTTCGCAATTAACTTTCCGTCTTTTGGAAGGTCCAAATCCCACTCCACGACCATTCCATCTCCCGAACCTGTATAAAAAAATCTAGGATCACTCCCTTCTGTCAACGCATAAATACAATCGTTGTGTCCTGTCAGGGTATGTAATTTATTAACTTCGATTTTTGCCATATATTGCTCTAAGAATCTATTGCCCTTTCGGCCGATGCAAACAAAAATAGAAAAAATTGATTCTTCCTCGGCCTTCGCCATCAAGATAATTGAATCGTACGACATACACGATCTTGATTTTCTGAGTTTCCGAGAAAAATTAGCCTATGCAAATATCTCTCATCTTGAAAAAAGGCAGGAATGGGCAAGTTCCCGATTAGCAATTGCAGCAGCTTTGAAAGAATTACAAATTCCTTACCCGGGATTTTTCAAAGATGAACATGGCAAATCCCAATCCATGAGTGGAAATGGCTTTGTTTCTTTGACACACACCCAAGGATTTGCAGCAGCCATTTATCATAGAGAAATTCCAGTTGGAATCGACATGGATTTTATCCGGGAAAAAATTCTTCGAATTGGATTCCGATTTTTGGATGAAAGCGAATTAAGTTTTTTGGAAAAAGACCCGATCCATTATACCATGGCCTGGTCTGCAAAGGAATCTATCTTCAAATGTCAAGGCAAAAAAGGTATTTCTTTTCGTGATAATATCTTGCTTGAACCCTTTGATCTAAACGCAAAAGTCATCAAAGGAAAAATCCGTGGAACGGACTTTGCGGATCATCACTATCAAGTCAGGTCAATTGTTGAAAATAACACCGTCTTGACTTATACAATTTGGTAACATGAAAAAACTCGCACTACTTCTCACAGGTTTATTAATCACCTTTTCTATTTCCGCCCAATCGATTGAAGAAATCTCTTTGCTTGATGCAGTGACTGGCGGGACAGTTAAAGTAGATACTAAAGCTGGTCAAAAGGGGCTTGTACTAATTTTCCATTCTTTGAGCTGCCCTTTTGCAGGAATGTATGAAGGAAGGATTAAAGCGCTTCGATCAACATTTCAGAATCAGGGAGTGAACTTTATCCTCGTCAATCCTGACTCAGATAATTCTCCAGCCACCCAAGAAAAGCTTCGAAAGTTCATAGATGACAGCGGGATCAACGCCTCTTATTTAATAGATTCAAATCAAGATTTGGTGAAGTTATTTCAAATTTCAAAAATCCCTGAAACGATTCTACTAGCTCCGGGACCTAATGGACTCGAAGTAAAATATAAAGGTGCGATTGATAATAATCCCCAAGCGGAATCGAGTGTATCTGAACGATTTTTAGAGCGAGCAATTAATCAAGTGTTGCGAGGAGAAGTCACAGCGCCCTCCCAAGTTAGGGCTACGGGCTGCAACATCCGCACATTCTAATCGTCCAATAAAGCAATCAGGGATCTTATTTCATCCTGTTTTTCCTGCTCACCTAATTTCTCAAATGACTGCCCAAGATTTCTGAGCATCCGTTGGATAATCGCCAAATGGGAACAAGGCTCATAAAACTCAGGCTTTGGCTCAATTTTAAGGTGCTCAAGGTAATTGGTCACATCTTTTTTACTGAATACCAAACCTTTGTTGAAGGCATTGATGTAAAAATTCACATCTGCTGACTTGTAAGTCAAGACAAACAAGTTTGGTAAATTCACTCCATAAACTGGCAATCCTAGCTTCCGAGCCACCAGCAAATAGATAGAGCAAAGTGTCAAAGGGTTACCACGCTTGGAATCCAAAACAGACGAAAGCATACTGTTTGCCGGAGAGTGAAAATTCTTCGTATTCGCTGAAAACCTCAGGGTATTAAAAAGTACATTATTGATGATCCTGATCTGATCAAAAGGTTGTAAATCATTTGAAAAGGCAGTCCAAACCTCGAAATATATTTGATGCATTTCTGCATTCAACTTATCAAATTCAA
>JAHEBE010000190.1 GCA_024642365.1 Algoriphagus sp. | reverse complement strand
TGGCAGCAAGGATTTTTTCCTTGATACCTCCCACTGGCATCACTTTTCCAATCAGGGATATTTCCCCTGTCATGGCAACTTTTGATTTCACTTTTCGCTGGGTGAAAACAGAAGCCATCGCTGTCAACATCGTAATTCCAGCCGATGGTCCGTCTTTTGGTACTGCTCCAGCAGGTACGTGAATATGGAGATCATACTGGTCAAAAACACGGTGATCAATTCCTAGCATTTCTGCTTTGGATTTGAGAAATGAAAGTGCCGTCATCGCAGATTCTTTCATAACATCCCCGAGTTGTCCAGAAAGCGTCAACTTTCCTTTTCCTCTGCTTAAACTTGACTCGATAAATAGAATTTCTCCTCCCACACTTGTCCAAGCAAGTCCAGTCACTACCCCCGCCACGCTATTGTCTTGATAGATTTCTTTATCAAAAATCTCTGAACCAAGAATTTTTCGAATCGCTTCGGGAGTGATTTTCGAATCGTATTCCTCCTCCATCGCGATGGATTTGGCAATGTTTCGGACTACTTTCCCAATCGTACGCTCCAAACTTCTTACTCCTGATTCTCGCGTATAGTCTTCAATAAGCTTCACCAATGCCTTCTTTTCAAAAGTAATTTGTGTGGCCTTGAGTCCATGCTCTTTGCGTTGCTTAGGTACTAAATGCTTTCGGGCAATTTCTACCTTTTCCTCCTGCGTATAGCCAGTCACTTCGATAATCTCCATTCGATCGCGTAGTGCAGGCTGTATGGTATCCAAAGAATTGGCAGTAGCTATAAATAAGACTTTGCTCAAGTCATACTCTACTTCCAAGTAATTATCCATGAAAGCAAAGTTTTGCTCCGGATCCAAAACCTCCAAAAATGCTGAACTTGGATCTCCTCTGAAATCAGATGAAAGCTTGTCGATCTCGTCCAATACAAAAACCGGATTGGAGATTTTGACTTTCTTCATGTTCTGAATGATTTTCCCCGGCATCGCACCAACGTAGGTTTTACGGTGGCCGCGAATTTCAGCTTCATCATGAAGTCCACCTAAGGACATACGGATATATTTTCTTCCCAAAGCTTCCGCAATGGATTTACCAAGAGATGTTTTTCCTACTCCTGGAGGTCCATACAAGCACAGGATTGGACCCTTTAAGTCCTTTTTCAATTTAAGTACCGCCAAGTATTCTATGATCCGTTCTTTGACCTTTTCTAGTCCGAAATGATCCGAATCCAGAATTTTTTTGGCATGCTTCAGATCAAAATTATCCTCCGTGAATTCATTCCAAGGCAACTCCACCATCGTCTCAGCATAGTTAAGCGCGATTGGATACTCTGCTGCTGCTGGGTTGATTCGAAGAATTTTATTCAGTTCTTTCTCAAAGTGATTATGTACCTCCTGATTCCAAAGTTTCAAATCACCTCGGGTCCGCAAGTCGTCCACTTCTTTTTCTGGCCCTTCTTCGCCTAGCTCAGTCTGTAAAACCTTCATCTGCTGACGAAGGAAGTAATCACGCTGCTGTTGATCTATATCGGTGTGGACTTTCTTTTGAATCTCTGACTTTAACTCCAGCATCTGGATGTCTTTCATCATGAATTCTAGTAAGATAGTCGCACGCTCTACGCCATCATTGATTTCCAGAAGTCGCTGCTTAGATTCTACCGGAGCATTAATGTTGGAAGAAAGAAAATGGGTCAGGAATGCAGTATTATCAATATTATCCAGTGCCACTTGAGCCTCTCGTGGGATTTCAGGATTCAGGTGGAGAATTCGAGTAGCAGAATCTTTCAATGATTCTTCCAAAGCTTGAATTTTCTTAGAGCTTTTGGGGAAATTCTCCTCCAGGTAATCCACCTTAGCCATGAAATACGGATCATCCGTCACCTGCTCACGAATTTTGAATCGCTTCTTTCCTTGTATAATGATGGTCGTATTCCCATCAGGCAATACAATCATCTTGATGATTTTAGCAATGGTACCTACCTGATAGATATCTTCCCAAGAGGGATCATCATTGTTTGCATTGATCTGGGCGCAAACTCCAATTAGTTTATTGCCTTTTTGAGCTTTCTTCACCAAACGTATGGAACGCTGCCGCCCCACCGTAATCGGAATCACCACACCCGGAAAAAGTACTGTATTTCGTACCGATAAAATCGGAATCTCTTCCTCAAAAACTTCTTTGCCCTGCTCTTCACTTTCATCTTCGGTGATCAACTGGATCAGGTCTCCCTCACCAGCAAATTCGCCTACCATTAAATGTTGAAATACAGAATTTTCGAATTGACTCATATAGACAGAATGACAGACAGGCTGTCGGTTTATTTCTAAAATAAAAGAAGAACCTCCCTTAATAGAAGGTTCTTCCTAAAATGTCAAGGGTTGTGCCAATCAGGCTTTTCGTCAGAATGGCAGACTCAACCTTAAAATATTACGATTCTTTGTATTCGATTGTTCAGGAAAATTTTCGAATCAACCCCCTGTAAAGATCTTCAAAATGTCATTTCCAATAGCAAACACCATCAAAGCCAACAATACAACCATCCCTACTTTTTGGGCATTCTCCAAAAATTTATCGGAAGGCGCTCGACCAGAAACCATCTCATAAAGTAGGAAAATCACATGACCTCCATCCAAAGCTGGAATAGGGAGTAAATTCATAAAGGCCAAGATCATCGAAATCAAGCCAGTGATGCTCCAAAATTTGCCCCAGTCCCATGTGTCTCCGTAGATTTTGGCCATGCCAATCGGGCCGGAAACATTACGGGTAGAAACCTCTCCAGTAAACATTTTTCCCAGAGCCTTCGCATTGACAATTACTACCGTGAATGCTCTTTCTGTTCCCTTCACAATAGCTTCACTCATGCCATATTCTCTTCGCACTGGCTCAATAAGTGCATTGATAGCAATATCGATTGTACCGCGATCTGTGACAGCCACCATCGTTGATGTAGTATCTCCTCCACGGAGAAGCGTTATTTCTGCCTGTTGACTTTTTGCATTTGCCAATTCGCTTTGAAGCTGATCAAAGTAAGTGACCGAATTTCCGTTTACTGCCAAGATTTGATCTTCGACTGTAATCCCTGCTTGCTCAGCAGCCCCTCCTTTGTCTATCACCGATAGCTTGAAAGGAACCCGGATATTCACAAAATTATCTAAAGCTTCCTTACTATTGAAGGAATTGATAAAACCCCTTGGAATATCAATTTGCATTTGCTTTCCAGCTCGTTCGATGGTGTAGAACCCATTTTCACTTAGCAAGGCGGAACCGCTGCTCAGATCATTGATGGAATTATAAGGCTCTCCATTGATGTCCAAAATCTTATCACCTGTCTGCAAACCGATTGACTCACCGATTTCATAAGCTACAATCCCGTTTTCTACGACTTGATCTCTCGAAAAATAGGTTTCACCGTTTTGGTAAACCAAAACAACAAAGATGATAATCCCCGTGATGACATTGACGATAATCCCTCCAAGCATCACGATCAAACGCTGCCAAGCTGGCTTAGATCTAAACTCCCAAGGCTGAGGTTCGGCAGACATTTGTTCCGAGTCCATTGACTCATCGATCATTCCGGAAATCTTTACAAACCCACCTAGTGGTATCGCTCCGATCGAGTATTCAGTTTCTCCCCATTGAAATCCAGCGATTTTTGGTGGAAATCCGATTGAAAATTTTTCAACCCGCATGCCAAACATCTTGGCAGTAAGTAAGTGGCCCAACTCATGTAATCCTACCAGGATTGACAATCCGAGTAGCAATTGGCCCACCATGATTAAAGTATCCATTATTTATTCTTCTTAATTAGTTCTTGTGTTAGTTCTCTTGCGCGTTGGTCGGTCGCTATGTAATCTTCCAAACTTGGTTTTGCAATAAACTCAGCTTTCGCCATAGTTGCTTCTATCAAATCCGACATTTCTAGAAATCCTACTTCCTCCCTTAAAAAAGCAGCAACGGCAATTTCATTGGAAGCGTTCAAAATGCATGGTGCATTTCCTCCTTTTGCTAAAGCATCAAACGCTAGCTGAAGGTTCCTAAAGGTTTTTAAATCCGGCTGCTCGAAAGTCAAATTAGGATAATTTAGGAAATCAAACCGCTCGAAATCACTCTTCAACCGATCTGGGAAACTCAAAGCAAACTGAATCGGGATACGCATATCCGGCAATCCAAGTTGTGCTTTTAGCGATCCATCCTCGAATTGAACCAAAGAGTGAATGATGCTTTGAGGGTGAACGATAACCTCAATTTGCTCTGTTTTCAGCCCAAAAAGCCATTTTGCCTCGATTACTTCTAAGCCTTTGTTCATCAAGGAAGCGGAATCGATCGTGATTTTCGCTCCCATTTCCCAATTGGGATGTTTGAGTGCTTGTGCCTTAGTCACTGTTTTGAGAAATTCTCGATCTTTTCCTCTAAACGGTCCACCGGATGCAGTAAGGATTATTTTTTCTATCGGGTTGTGAAATTCTCCGACTAAGCATTGGAAGATTGCCGAATGTTCGGAATCAACCGGGTAAATATTCACTCCATTTTCCTTTGCCAAAGCGGTGATTATTTCACCTGCTACTACCAATGTTTCTTTATTAGCCAAAGCGATTTGCTTTCCTGCTTTGATTGCATGGATGGTTGGAATCAATCCTGAATAGCCGACCAAGGCAGTCAAAACCACATCAATCGATTCCATCTCTACCACCTGTGCAATGGCTTTCTGACCAGCAAAAACTTTAATATCCTTAGGAATCAGCGCTTCTTTGACTTGTGGGTAAAGCGCCTCATTTCCAATTACAACAGCGTTTGGGATAAATTCCAATGCCTGCTCGATCAAGAGATCTGCATTATTTTGGGCGGTGAGCACTTCGACTTGAAAGTCAGAAGCATGTTGGCGAATCACCTCTAAAGTCTGTGTACCAATACTTCCTGTACTCCCTAGAATAGCTACGCGCTTTTGTTCTGTCATGCGTTTGGATTTTGATCAAATAAAAACCTTCTCAAAATGAAGAAGGTTTTCTTATCAGGCTGACAAAATTACAAGATGCCGAGAATTTCCTTGTACAATTCGTCAGATTTTATGGTTTGGGCTAATTTTTGTCCCAAACTGATGACTGGAAGGGTGCTTTGCTTCTTAAAAAATGTGAAATCACGCTTCGAAATCATGATTCTTGCGTGCATAAAAAAAACTACTTATGAATTCGACTATCAAAACCACAGGATTATCCTTTTTAGCGGGACTCGCCGGAGCGGCCATTTGGACTCAATTCATTTTCACAAATCCGGAATCCAATCAAAACCTGGATAATTCCAGCTTTTCCGAATCTAATCTACCGAATCAATTTGCATCGTCTTCCTTTTCAAAACTGAATACAGATCCACCGATTTCTTTTGTGGAAGCTTCTGAAAACAGCACAGAATCTGTTGTTTTCATCAAAAATTTCTCAGGCACTGATCCCCGGCGTTACAGCATGTTTGATTACTTCTTTGGAACAGGACCTTCCCAGCAGGTTAGCACTGGATCTGGCGTGATTATTTCCAAAGATGGATACATCGTGACCAATAATCACGTGATTGATCGAGCAGAAACCATCGAAGTCATCCATAAAAAACGAACCTATAAGGCAAAACTCGTGGGTACGGATAAGAATACAGACATTGCAGTTTTGAAAGTCGAAGCTGAAAATTTACCCGCAGTGAAACGTGGAAGCAGCAAAAACTTGCGGATTGGAGAATGGGTTTTGGCAGTAGGAAATCCTTTTAATCTCACTTCAACCGTTACTGCCGGTATTGTTTCGGCCAAAGAGCGTCAAATCAATATTCTTGGTGGAGACTTTCCTTTAGAAAGCTTTATCCAAACTGATGCACCAATTAATCCGGGAAATTCTGGAGGAGCCCTCGTCAATGTTTCTGGTGAATTAGTGGGGATTAATACCGCAATTCTCTCCCGAACTGGCTCTTATACGGGATATGGATTTGCTGTTCCGGTAGATATTGCCATGAAAGTCGCAAATGACCTAATCCAATATGGAGAAGTCCAAAAGGCAATCCCGGGAATTGAAGCAGTAGAAATCACACCTGAATTAGCTGAGGAAATGAAACTGAATACGCTGGATGGAGTCATTGTCACTCACGTAGTCAAAGGTGGCGCCGCTGAGGCTGCAGGAATTGCTAAGAATG
>JAHEBE010000189.1 GCA_024642365.1 Algoriphagus sp. | reverse complement strand
CGACCATCTATGCTGGTGAATACAATGGAAACTATTGGACAAGAACAGCGGCCAATTTTGTTGGAATTTGGGCAAATAGCCCCAAGGAAGTGGTTTATTTCATTGCCTCAAAAGATAACGAGGACAATACATTAGGTGGAGGAAATACCTATGTTTTGAAATTTGACAAGGACAATTTACCCATCAACAGTGTGAATGCATTCTGGTCGATTATCCTGGTGGATTTTCCAAACTACCGAGTAGTGGCTAATGAATTAGATCGTTATAATTTTAATAATTATTCCCCATTGGATTTTGAAGAAGATGGCGGATTAAACATTTATATCTCTCCTACCTACAATCCAGCATGGCCAAAATCAAATTGGTTGCCATCTCCGAAAGGACAAGATTTCAATCTTACAATTCGGATGTATGGCCCAAAAGAAAATGTGGTCAAAGGGGATTGGTTTCCTACTGGAGTTGAAAAAACAGAAAAATAAGAATGAAAAGATGGATCATCCTAGCAATTATTGCTAGCAGTATATTGATTGGTTGCACTAGTGAGCAACCTAAAATGACTTCGGAAGAAGTGAAAAACTTAGTGGCAGAAGCTTATGTGCAGACATTCCCGATCGTTGAAAACTTTAAAGGAATTTACTTTTATGGAGTTTTAGAGCAATCACCAAAATATGTGCCCATGAATTCCTTGAAACATGAGGCAGTGTTGTACTCACCTGAGGATAAATTTGTGGTAAGTGCCAACAATGACACGTATTACTCCACTGGAATATTAGACTTAAGAGCAGAGCCGGTCATCTTTAAAGTTCCAGAATCCAAAAATCGTTATTACACTTTTCAGCTAGTGAGCATGACAACGGATAACTTCGGATACATTGGGGTTAATACCACCGGAAATGAAGCAGGGATATATGCCGTTACTTCACCAAACTTTACCGGCACCTTGCCAGATGGTGTAAAAGAGATTAAATCTCCTTCAGAATTTGTGATTGTAGCTGGAAGAACAGCGGTAAATGCAGAAGATCCAACTGATTCTGAAAAAGCCATCGCGCTTCAGCAGAAGTATGAGATTGGTCCAATTCATAACTTCTTCCCAGATTTTCAACCTAAAGAGGTCAGCAGTATTGATTTTCCAAAATTGCTGCCAACAGATTTAGACAATGAAGAATTTTTTAGCAAGCTTAATTTTTTGATGCAATACAATAAGTTTACCCAGGATGAGCAGCTGATTTTAGACGGATATCAAAAAATTGGAATTCAAGCAGGAGCGCCATACCGATTTTTCTCGGAAAATCCAGATTATCAGCAAGCTATTCAAGAAGGGATAAAACTAGGTCAAACCAAAGTAGATTCCATTGCCAATAACATGGGTCAGAATGTAAACGGTTGGGATTTAACTTCTACAGGAGAGTATTTTGGGAAGGATTACACGCTCCGAACAGGCTGGGCAAAACGAGCCATTTATGTAAATTCACCTTCCGAGGCGTATTATCCGAGCATTTCAGTTGATGATGCTGGAGCACAACTCAATGGAGCCAATAGCTACTCCATTACATTCCCTGCTGACAACTTGCCCCCAGCTAAATATTTCTGGTCACTTACGATGTACCATAATGACAGCAAGTTGATGGTTGAGAATGATTTGAAACGCTATTCCATCGGTGATCGAACTCAGGGTCTTACTTATAATCAAGATGGGTCATTAACGCTTTATTTTAGCAATACTCAACCGAAAGAAGGAAAAAGCAATTGGTTACCAGCGCCGGAAGGTGACTTTTATATGCTCATGCGACTCTATGGTCCAGCAGAAAGGGTTTTGGCTAATCAATGGACTCCTCCTACTATTCAAAAAATAGGAACCTAATAACTGCAATTTGGAGCACTCTTAATTTTAAGAAAAAACCAAAATCTCAAGCTATTTTACCGAAGGAAACTCTTCTCAAAGAGTTTCCTTCTTTTTTGCTTATTTTCCCCTTCTAAATAAAATTCTAAACTATGCGTAAACCCTTACTATTGCTTTGGTTGCTTTGCTTTTTTGTAAGCATCGCCCAAGCCCAAGATAAAAAACCCATCACCTGGAAAGATATTCCGACCTGGAAATACATGCAATCCAGCAGTTTCAAAATCTCCCCAGACGGCCAATGGATCGCTTACGGAATTATCGCTTTGGAAGCTGATGGCGAGGTCATTTTGCAGAAAGTGAATGACCCGGAATCCAAAAAAACCTTCCCAATTGGATCTACGAATTTCCCATCGATCGAATTCAGCGAAGACAGCAAATGGATCGCTTTCAAGGAATATCCAAAATTCAGCGAGAAGAAAGCCAATGAAAAATCCAAAGGAAAGCCACTTCGCGACAAATTGATCTTGATTGAATTAGGCAAAGAGGAGAAGAAAACTTTTGAAAATGTGAGCAGCTTCGCTTTCAATGGAAAAGCCGCTTCGCACCTCGCCATCAATCTACCCAAAGAAGGAAACGGCGATGCCAAAGGCTCAGACCTTTTGATTTACCACTTGAACGCTGGCAAAGCTCAAAACATGGGAAATGTGGCAGAATTCAGCTTCAACAAAGCCGGTTCGCACTTAGCCTATACGGTAGATGCCGCCAATCAATCCGGCAACGGACTTTATTTGCTCAACATCGCGTCGAATAGCACCAGCATTTTGGATTCTGACAAGGCGGCTTACAAATCGCTCAACTGGACTGAAAAAGGGGATGCTTTTGCAGCCTTAAAGTTAGTAGAGGACAAAAAATACAAGCAAGATCACGGCAAAGTGATCGGCGTGAAAAACCTTTCAAACCCTTCGGTAACGATCTACGATGCAAAGAAAGACAGCACCGGTTTTGATCAAGCATACACCATCAGCGGCAATCGTCGCCCGATGTGGTCAGAAGATTTGACTCGTCTTTTCTATGGCATTCAGCCTTTGGTTTTAGCAAAAAAGGAAGAGGTTAAAAAAGAAGTCGATAAGGATTCTGTAAAGCTAGCTGAGGCCGATGCCATGAAACGTATCATGGCAGATACGACTTTGAAGTCGATCGCTGATTTGCAAAAAGCCATCGCCAAACTGGACTCCGGAAAAGTAAAAGGCAAGAAAGATAATGAAGCGGATAAACCCGACATGACCATCTGGCACTGGAATGATAGCCGTCTCCAATCACGCCAGCAAGTGATGGAGAATCAGGACAAGAATTACAACTTCTACGCCATGTACGATGTGGCCGCGGGCAAGCATATTGCCTTGCAGGACAGCAGCATGAAAGACCTGAATATCCTTCCAAAAGAGCTTTATGCGATGGGAATGGATGATCAAGCATATGAGTTGGACATCAACTTGGATGGGCAAGATTACACCGATATTTACATCGTGGACTTAAAGACAGGTGCTCGCAAGACCTTGTTCACGAAGTTTTATCTCCCTTCCTATTCTTCCATTCCTCGACCGTCGACAGATGGGACCAAATTGATTTATGGAAAAGATGGACACTTCTTCATCTATGATATCGCAACTGGAACTGCAACCAATATCACTGAAAAAATCCCGGTGACTTTTGTGGATGTCGAAGACGATCACAATGTGGAAAAACCAATGGTTGGAGCCCTAGGGTGGAGCTCCGATAGCAAATATGTTTTACTTCGAGACGATTGGGATATCTGGCAAGTGCCGGTGGATGGCAAGTCTGCAGCGATCAACTTGACTCAAAATGGCCGAGCAGATCAGATTCGCTACCAATACCGATTCGGATTGGATCCGGAGGAAAAAGGAATTGATTTGACTAAGCCAGTGTACATCCGCACCTATGGCGAATGGGATAAGAAAAGTGGAATTGCCTTGCTTTCTCCTGCCAAAAAAGGCGGGTTAGCTCCAGGCGTTACATCCCTTCTTTGGGAGGATGCAAATATTGGAAGCTTGGAAAAAGCAGAAAATGCATCGGTCTATTTCTTCAGCAAAGAGACTTTCAATTCTCCTCCACAAGTATTTGCAGCAGATGCCGCTCTTGCCTCTCCAAAGCAAGTCACCAAAAATGCTCCTGATGCTGACAAGTTTGCCTGGTCTGCAGGCACCCAACTGGTAGATTATGTGACAGACAAGGGAGACAAACTACAAGGAGCGCTTTTCCTTCCGGCAGGATATGTCGAAGGAAAGAAATACCCAACCATCGTGTATTACTACGAAAAGCTTTCGCAGACGCGGCACAACTGGACCAATCCAGGGTTCAGCGGTACGGGTTGGAACCCGAATGTGTACACGTCAAATGGCTTTGCCGTCTTTATTCCAGATATCGTGTACAAGTTGGATGATCCGGGAATGTCCGCAGTTTGGGCGGTGATCCCTGCCGTAAAAGCAGCCATCGCAACTGGCGTCATCGACGAAAACAACATAGGAATTCACGGTCACTCCTGGGGTGGCTATCAGACTTCCTTCTTGATTACTCAGACGAATATGTTCAAAGCTGCTGCTGCAGGAGCGCCTTTGACCAATATGATCTCGATGTACGATCTGATCTACTGGAATTCTGGTGGAGGAAATATGGCGATCTTCGAAGCTTCACAGGGTAGATTCCGCGGAGGACCTTGGGAAAACTGGGAGGCTTACGAGCGAAATAGCCCGGTCTATCATGTGAAAAATGTACAAACTCCATTGCTCATGCTTCACAATGACAAGGACGGCGCAGTGGACTTCACGCAAGGAATCGAGTACTATTCTGCCTTAAGAAGGTTGAAGAAGCCGGTAGTCTTGATGCAATACAAAGGCGAAAATCACGGCCTGAGCAAACTCGAAAACCGTAAAGACTACAGCGTACGGATGATGGAATTTTTCAACCATCACCTGAAAGGCGAAGCTGCACCTGACTGGCTCAGTACCGGAATCAATAAGCTGGATCTGGAAGAGCATCTGGAGAAAAGAGCTTTCTAGGAATTCAGAAGGCTAAAGTCAAAAATCAGAAAGTTGAAAAAGTTAAAATCCCTCGGTGCGAATCGAGGGATTTTTTTTTGGTTTAGACTATTCCTGCTTCTTTAGATTTTTCTAGCTTTAGAACTATGAAACTCTCCCATAAACTTTATGCTGTTCTAAATTTTCTAGTCCTAACCGTAGTCATCTGGTGGAATTATTACAGCAATACCGGAAATATAGGTGGCAAAACGGTAGGTGAACTCAGTGCCGAATACGATAATTACTTCACCCCCGCTGGCTATGCCTTTGCGATTTGGGGGATCATCTATTTGGCATTGGTCATTCAATCCATTTATTTCTTGAAAGCTGCCTTTGGCAAATCGATGGATAGTGATTTTCTCTCTCAGATGGGTCCATATCTCATCATGGCAAATATTTTCAATGCGGGATGGATTTGGTTTTGGCTGATGGAGCACACTGGCCTGAGCGTGGTGGTTATGCTGGGAATTTTATTCTGCTTGGTGATTTTGATTCTGAATCTCAAGATGAATACCACCAAAGTCAGTACAGCCAACAAATGGTTTGTTCGTACACCCATCAGTATTTATTCCGGTTGGATCGCTGTGGCTACTATAGCTAATATTTCAGCATACCTGGCGAAACTCGGCTGGACGGGTGGGCCTTTCAGTGAAATCACTTGGACAATTATAATGATTGCAGTTGCTGCAATCTTAAATGTCTTGATCCTCTTCAACAGAAAACTCATCGCTTTTCCATTGGTAGGCGCTTGGGCTTTAATGGCTATTTCGGTTAGACATGCTGGCTCTGAAAACCTACTTCAAGGAAGCGCATTGATTGGTTTAAGTTGTATTTTTCTTGCTTTAGGCATCCATTTACTCCGAACCAATGTCATCATGGCTAGGAAATAAATTCCTAATCCTCCCCCACATTCAGGTAGCTATAGCCCATTTGATCCAGCATCACAAAGGTTGTCTTGGCTGAAAGGGCAATTTTCACTTCTGGGGTAATACTAGCGGCGGGAACATTCCAAAAAGACATACTCTGCCCACACATGTAAAATTTGACTCCGACTTTTTCAAGTGCCCTTATCCCTGCGAGATTAGGATTGTCGATTCCGTATCGTTCTTGATAAGCTTCATTAGTCCCAGCGGCGAGCGAGATACCACCATGAATCACCGCCACGATTTGGATTTTATCCGCAGGCACGCCATTGGCGATGTGCAAATTATACGTTCGCCCGATTTCAGTGA
>JAHEBE010000188.1 GCA_024642365.1 Algoriphagus sp. | reverse complement strand
AAATAGCACCGTTCAGCAAAGCTGGTCAAATGCTATATGCCGAATCAGGAATAGTGCTCGCCCATGAAGGTGCTTCATTCCTTCAGGATATTCAAACGATAGATCAAGCCACTACCCAAGGGGCAAATGTGATCGATGTGGTGGCTTACCCGTTTATAGCCGATGTAGACTCCATATTAAAATATTTCCCTAAAGACCAATGGGGAGCTTACCGTGACCACTTCAAAATCGGCGGGGTGAAGATCACCACTGATGGATCTCCACAGGGGAAAACTGCTCTATTTACCACCCCATACTTAACTGGTGGCCCTGGAGGCGAAAAAAATTGGTCAGGTGAACCCAATATGAGTCAGGAAGAACTTAATTATTCTGTCCAAAAAGTTTTCGATTTGGGCGTTCCTTTGATTGTCCATACCAATGGAGATGGTGCAATTGACATGTTTTTAGAAGCTTTTGAAAAAGTTCAAGGAGATCCTCAAGCCAAAAAAGATTGGAATGTGACCACGATACACACCCAATTTATCCGAAAAGATCATATTCCCAAGTTTGTCGAATACGATATCCGCCCATCATTTTACACGCTTCATACCTTTTATTTTGCTTCCGCCCATCGGGCCAATCGAGGAGAAGAACAAGCTTCATACCTCAGCCCAATGCGGGATGCTATTGATGCTGGCCTAAAGCCAACTAATCACACAGACTTCTATGTAGCTCCACTCAACCAACTCTTCATGATGTGGTCAGCGGTCAATAGAGAATCTAGAGAAGGAGGGCCTCTGGGACCTGATCAGCGGATTTCAGTTTATGAAGCCTTAAAAACCCAAACAATTTGGGCTGCAGAACAATACGATGAGCTCGAAGAAAGAGGATCCCTGAAAGAAGGGAAACTAGCAGACTTGGTGATTCTAGATCAAAACCCGCTGAAAGTAGATCCAATGACCTTGAAAGACATCCAAGTTCTTGAAACCATCAAAGAAGGAAAATCTATTTTCAAAAAGTAAATAAATGGAAACCCAACCCAACAATCCACTTCATGGAATTCGCCTAGACCATATTCTCCAGCATTTGGTGGAATTTTACGGCTGGAAGGAGCTTGGGGAACGGATCACTATTCGATGTTTTACCCACAATCCTTCGATCAATTCCAGTTTAAAATTTCTCAGGCAAACACCTTGGGCTCGAGAACGGGTGGAGGGTTTGTATTTGAAATCCTTGCGCGATGCCAAAAAGGAATAAATGCTAATCCCTAGCGGTTTTCAAAACCCCAACAGTTATAACGCAAAAAGCCCGAAGATACCTTCGGGCTTTTTTTAGAATTTTGAATCGGTATTAAACGTAGTTATTTAACATTACCGGCATCACGAGCATTAGGATATCCTCATTTTCATCTTGCTCTGCTGGCAAAATTAAGCCTGCTCTATTTGGCGCAGAGAATCTTAGGCTTACTTCTTTGCATGAAAGATTGTTGAGCATTTCTACCAAAAACTTGGCGTTGAATCCAATCTCGATATCTTCTCCCTCGTGATCGCAAGAAAGGCGCTCATTGGCTTCATTGGAGAAATCTAAATCCTCCGCAGAAATCATCAACTCCGAACCAGTCAATTTCAATCGCACCTGATGGGTTGTTTTGTTTGCGTAGATCGCAATTCTTCGAAGCGAGCTCAACAATTCCTGACGGTCGATATTCATACGATTTGGATTCTCTGTAGGAATTACATTTTCATAATCCGGGAATCGCTCGTCGATCAATCGACAAATCATCTTGATGTTATTGAACTTGAAATAGGCATTCGACTGATTGAATTCTACCGTCACAGGTACATTCTCAGAAGGCAAAGTTGATTTTAGAAGATTCAATGCTTTTCGAGGAATGATCAAGCTTGTCGCATCACCTGAAGCAATGTCCACTCTTCTGTATCGGACCAATCGATGTCCATCCGTCGCTACAAAGGTAGTATTGGTTGCACTCAAATTGATGTAAACACCAGTCATTGCAGGTCTAAGTTCATCTGAACTAGTCGCAAAAATCGTATTGGAAACTGCACTTGAAAGCACCTCAGTAGACATGTCGACAGTAGTCGCATTGCTTACTGTAGGGATTTTTGGGAAATCTGTTGCATTCTCACCTGCCAATCTATAACGACCATTATCTGAGCTGATCTCCACTGCGTAAGTATCATGATCGATACTGAAGGTAACTGGCTGCTCAGGAAGATTTTTAAGAGTCTCGATCAAAATACGAGCTGGCACAGCAATATTTCCATCTTCCTTGGCTTCAACTGCAATCTCAGTCATCATGGAAGTTTGCAAATCAGAAGCGGTGATGGTCAAAAGACTATCCTTAATTTCAAAAAGGAAGTTTTCCAAAATTGGCACCACCGGGTTGGTCGTCACGACACCGTTGATGGCCGAAAGCTGCTTCAATAATGCAGAAGAGGAAACAATGAATTTCATAGCTAAGGCTTATTTAATTTTTAATTTGGATGGGGGTAAATTTATAAATAAAATCTAAATCGAACCGCTGTAAATCTGAATTTGCTACAACGAATTTAAAAACGGGAAATTTTTATGCTTAAGATTGAGCTTTTAGCCCAAAAAACACCTGTTTTTTAAGATACGAATAATCTTTAAGCTTTTCTTCCATACCTATTTCTCCGGATCGCCCAAACGATGGCACCAATTCCTAGCAAGACCAAGACCGGAAATACTACATTTACCAATTGCCAAAACGTCTTTTCCTCGCCAATCTTCACCTTATTCAAAGGTCTGATCTTTAAGGTTCGAGTTCGAGCCGCAATAATTCCTTCCGGATCAGCTAGGTAATTAACTAGGTTACTTAGCAATGCTTTATTCGCAAAAGTCGTTTGGCTCAAAGGATCCTCTCCAAGCGATAATGGCGATCCGTCTTGCAAATTCACTTCACTTTGAAATAGCTCACCATCTCCAAAAACGACCACCTTGCCCTGACCACTTTCTTTATAGTCAGCAGCGTCAAATTCGGCAGGTGGAAATCTGTTTTTGAATACAGAAGTAAATTCTCCTTCTAACAAATAGCCTAAAGGCAGATTCTTCAAATCAAACGATTTGGGATCCGGGGGACTTCCAATTTCGTCCAAAGAAATCTGTAAAGGAGTAGGAAGTATTCTGGAATAATCAGAGCTGAATACTAATGGAGTTTTCTTTACTCCGATCGCCTTCACTGTATCAATGCTGCTTGCATAGCGAAAATTCAAAACATCCAAGCCCTTGGTGATCGGGTGGTTTTGCATGACAGAAGCTTGGAAATAATATAGCCAAGGCATCGTTCGCATCTGTTCTTGATTCCCAAAATTTCCCGCCATCGTGGCAATCAATCCAAAATTCATATCCTGAATCAAATCGGAATTAACTCGTACTCCATAGCGAAAAAGCAGGTTCTCCAATCCAGTTTCGAGTGGCATGGCAATGGATGTTCCACCTACCAAAGCATCCTCGATTACCGCTGCTCCATTCATTAGGACAACTAGATTGCCACCATGGAGAACATATTGATCCAGCAAATAAATCTCTCGATCAGAAAAGGATTCCTCTGGTGCTTGAATGAAAACAGTTTTGAAATTTGCTAAATCAGCCGGCTTTTTCGCTTGCTCTAATGGGACTTTAAAAATTTCAAATTGACCGTCCAAGGCTTCAACTACGCCATATCCATCATCTTGCCGATTCTCTCCATGACCAATCAACATGGCAATGGATGAAGATTCTGGAGAAATTAATTTTTGAATCGCACTGCTCAATTCAAATTCCAGATTCTCAATCGACTGATTCAAAATCTGATCTGGCGACATCCCTCGCTCACCTTTGAGGATCAAAGCTCCGGTTTCGTATTCAGAATCGCTCACTAAAAACCCAGGAAAAATTAACTGCGCTTGCTGCCCGGCATTTTGGTTGACGAATAGATTGGTTGGATTGATTCCGTAATCCACCAAGCTTAGGATAAATTCTTCTTGTTTTTCTTGAGCCACAGCAAGCGGATCAAAATAGGAAAAGGTTATGGCTTCCGGACTATATGCATTGAAGGTTCGTACCGTTTCTTCAATTGATTTTTGAAGCCTTCGCATTCCTCCCGGGAGGTCATCTCCAACCAAAAGTATATCTACATGAATAGGCTCGGTCATCTGGGCAAGGACTTTTTGGGTCCCTGGATGAAGGGAAAATCGCTTTTCTTCTGTGAGATCAATTCGGAAGCGAAGCAGTTGCGCAAGCAGGATAAAAACCAATACCCCTCCAAAAAAGAGTAACCAAGGCTTGAGTTGTTGGGTGGTAGACTTTTTCATTTGTTGCGCAAGACTAAAATAGTTCCACCCAAAAAGACCCAAATCATACCAAAAAGAAAGAAAATATCTCTCGAATCAATCACTCCCCGGCTCAAACTGATGTAATGATAACTTAAACTGAGTTCCTCCAGCCAATAGGCAAAATCCCCCAATTGCAAATCTGCAGCAGCGGAAAAACCGAAGTAAATCACAAAACACAAAAAGACTCCAATCACAAAGGCAAGTACTTGTTGGGTAGTAAGGGCACTGGAAAACAGACCCACAGAGGCGAAAACTGCCCCGATCATCAGCAAGCCTATCCAGCTTCCGAAAAATCCAGCCTGATCCAAATTACCAACAGGATCTCCCAGCTGAACCACTGTGAAATAATAAATCAAAGTAGGTAAAACTGCCACAATCACTAGCGCGATCAAAGCAAGGTACTTCGCAAGAACCAATTGAAAAATGGAAAGTGGAGAAGTGCGAAGCAATTCCCAAGTGCCGGTTTTTCGCTCCTCTGCGAGCGAGCGCATCGAAAGTGCCGGAATCAAAAACGTAAACACATAGGGCGTATAGCTGAACAATGCCTCCAAATCAGCAAAGCCATAATTCAAAATGCTACTTTCTGGAAATACCCAGACGATTAAGCCAAGGGCAATTAAGAACATTGCCAGAACCAAATAGCCTAGCAGACTCCCAAAAAATGCATTTATTTCTTTCCAAAAGAGACTTTTCATTGGGTGATTTCTCTGAAAATTTGTTCCAAGTTCTTTTTGTTTTGATTCAGGCTAATCAGATTTAGGGATTTTTCCTGAACCAATTGCATGACTTCTTTTCGAGCTTCTCCAGCATTGGTTACAGAAATAACCACCTCGAATTTTCCTTTCCCGCCAAACTTGACCGCCTCAAATCTTGCAAACCATGCTAAATCCATTTCCTCCTCAGTCTCCAAAATCAATTGAATTTCTGATGTGGAAGATTTGAGATTTTCTAAAGAGTCTGCCGCTAAAATCCGGCCCTGATTGATAATTACCACATCAGCGCAGATCGCTTCCACTTCCTGCATAATATGTGTAGACAGAATGAGTGTTTTATTCGCAGCGACTTCTTTGATCAGATTGCGGATTT
The DNA here is from genome assembly GCA_024642365.1 of Algoriphagus sp. Lineage (GTDB taxonomy): Bacteria > Bacteroidota > Bacteroidia > Cytophagales > Cyclobacteriaceae > Algoriphagus. The sequence continues at coordinate 768 of JAHEBE010000188.1, read as the reverse complement.
CGACCAACTGATTTGGATCTAATCCTGTGGTGGGCTCATCCAAAATAATGACTTGTGGATCATGAATCAAAGCCCTAGCTAATCCTACACGCTGCCGATAACCTTTGGATAGCTGACCGATTTTTTTGTGCTGCTCTGGTTCAAGCCCAGTTTTTTGAAGCATTTCTTTGACTCGCTGCTTTAGTTTTTCCCCAGTGATTCCGTAAATCCCTCCAGAAAATTCTAGAAACTCCCGCACATACATGTCTAAGTAGAGCGGGTTATGCTCCGGCAAATAGCCTATCAAAGGACTGACTTGTTTTGGGTTTTGAATGGCATTTTTACCCAAAACGGTGACAACTCCATCATCTGGAGCCAGGTAGCCACAAATGATTTTCATGGTAGTTGATTTCCCCGCCCCATTTGGTCCTAAAAAACCTAAAATCCTTCCCGGCTGAACCGAAAAAGTTACCTGATCTAGGGCTTTTTGGGTTCCATAACGCTTGCTGAGTTGGCTTACTTCTAGAGACATTGGAGGTTATTTACCCTGAGCCAAATTTTGTAACAATAGGTCAATTTCAGTTATCCCTACATATTCCGCAGTCAAATTTTTCCCTGAATTGTAGCAATAAATAGAAGGAACGCTTCTGATTTGATAGTAGCTCGCCACTTTCATGTCCGAGTCCAGTAAAAAATGAACGTTGGGTTTGTCTTTAATTCCTAGGCTATTCACAAAGCCAATCATTTCCTCAACAGGTTGAACAGTAGTAAGAATGATGGTATAATCCT
>JAHEBE010000187.1 GCA_024642365.1 Algoriphagus sp. | reverse complement strand
TAATCTGGATAGATGGAGGTTTGCATGCCAGTGAGGTAGTTGGCCCACATCAATTGATTCAAACGCTCTATGAACTAGCTTCTCGCACTGATGCAGAGACAATGAAGATTTTGGATGAAGTAATCATCCTTTTGGTACACGCGAATCCGGATGGGATGGAAATCATGTCTGATTGGTACATGCGTAAAGAGGATCCTACAAAGCGAGATCAGAATATTCCGATTCTGTATCAAAAATATGTCGGGCATGACAACAATCGTGATTTCTACATGAATAACATGAGTGAAGCGGAAAACATGTCTCGCCAGCAATACATCGAATGGATTCCACAAATCATCTATAACCACCACCAGTCTGGCCCTGCGGGGACTGTAGTTGCTGGGCCTCCATATCGTGATCCCTTCAACCATGTGTTCGATCCTTTGATTATCACAAGTTTGGATGCTGTGGGAGCAGCTATGATCAATAGATTGCACCAGGAAGACCGACCTGGATATACCCGTTTGGGAGGATCAGTATTTTCAACCTGGTGGAATGGTGGATTACGTACAACTCCTTATTACCATAACCAAATCGGAATTCTAACTGAGATAATTGGGAATCCAACACCATCTGCAGTGCCGCTTGTTCCAGACCGATTGATTCCAAACAATGCTAACCCTTACCCAATCACGCCAAGAGCATGGCATTTCAAAACCTCCATTGAGTATTCTGTTTCTTTGAATTATGCGATTTTGAATCATGCTGTAAGAAATGGAGATGAACTGCTTAGAAATATTTACCTCATGGGTAGAAGATCTATCGCAAGAGGTCAGCAAGATACTTGGACGATGTATCCAAAAAACGCCAAAGCAATTCAAGATGCCTATCAAGCCTCACAAAAGAAAAGTGAAGCTGGCGATGCGGATGAAGAGTTTTTTGGGTATGGTGCAGGATTGCCGAAACAATTCTATGATTCCGTTTACAATGATCAATCGCTGAAGGACCCTCGCGGATATATTCTTTCGGCTGACCAGCCTGATTTCCCAACAGCAATCAAATTTCTAAATGCGCTGATCAAATCTGGGATTCAAATTCATCAGGCTACCAATGAGTTTACTGTAAATGGGAAAAAGTACCCTGCGAATTCTTACGTGGTTAAAACTGCTCAAGCATTTCGTCCCCATGTGATTGACATGTTTGAGCCACAGGATCATCCAAATGACTTCTTGTACCCTGGAGGTCCTCCTATTCGTCCTTATGATGCCGCTGGCTGGACACTTGCCTTCCAAATGGGCTCTCAGATAGACAGGATCTACGAAGACTTTGAAGGCCCCTTTAAAGTGATCCCTTATGGGGAATTGCAAACACCACCTTCAAAAGCATTAGCGAATGGGTCAGGCTATTTGATAGATATTCGTGGGAATAACAGCTATATGGCAGTGAATGATCTGCTAAAAGCTAAGGTGAAAGTATATCGAACTAATGCAATGGTGGATGGAAAACCAGCAGGTTCATTTTATGTGCCTAGCGCAGGAAAAGAAGTTTTGACAAAGGCGGCAAATGAATATGGAGTTTACGCTATCCCGACTTCAAGTATGCCAAAGGATGCGAAAGAGCTTAAGCCTTCTAGAATTGCCTTATATGACTATTATGGAGGCTCAATGCCTTCGGGATGGGTAAGATGGATTTTAGAACAATTCCATTTCGACTATTCGCTTGTATTTCCAAAAGAAATCAATGAAGGGAATTTGGCAGATAAATACGATGTAATCTTATTTATTGGTCCTGGGGTTCCAAGTCCTAATCAAGGTAGGTATGGAAGAGCTTTGCCAAAGGCTGAGGACATTGATGCAAAATATCATCACATGTTAGGTTATTTTTCTAAAAATGAATCTGTTCCTCAGCTAAAGAAGTTCCTAGAGCAAGGAGGAGAAGTGCTGACTGTTGGTTCTGCAACTGATTTGGCATTTCATTTAGGACTTCCTGTTAATGACGCATTGGTGGAAATGAATGAGAAGGGAGTAAGCCGACCATTGAGTGGCGAAAAGTATTATATCCCTGGATCAGTATTGGAAATGCATGTCGATAACTCGGTGCCAATTAATTTCGGAATGGAAGATAAAGCGTATATCATGTTTAATCGAAGTCCTGTATTTACCCTTTCGCCAAATGCTGCAAATGAAGGAGTGAAGCCAATTGCATGGTTTGGTGAGGAGGAGCCGCTTAAAAGTGGTTGGGCTTGGGGCCAATCCTATTTGAAACATGGAGTGACTGCGTTTGAGGCAAAAGTTGGCAAAGGTAAGTTTTACGCCTTCGGGCCTGAAATTACCTTCAGAGGGCAATCACATGGCACCTACAAGATGTTATTTAATAGTCTTTATAAGTAGAAAAAAGCTAGAGAAAGAAAAAAGCTATCATTTGATGATAGCTTTTTTCTTTTTTAGCAGAACTGAAAAGTTAAACTTGGAATTTCCCTTTTAGGTAGGTTATAGCCAACTCATAGGCTTCTGCACTTGCCTCTGCATCATACTTAGGATTACTAGGATTAGAAAATCCATGAACTGCAGGGAATATTTTATAAGTTAATTTCTTTCCAGCTTCATCCATCTTCGAAGCAAAATCTTTGATGATTTCCTCAGAAATGTATTGTTCTGTAGCGAAAAGACCCAATACATCTGAGTTTAGAGTTTTCAACTGCTCAACATCTCGAACTGGCATTCCATAATACATAACAGAGCCAATGTTTTGTTTTCCTGTGATCAAGGCAGATCGCAAAGACCAAGCTCCCCCGAAACACCATCCGACGTTGGCAATTTTAGCTTTTTCACCAGCCAATGCTTGAGCCCCTTTTACAATTGCAATTAGTCGATCTTCCTTAGCGCCTTGCATGAGTTTGCCAGCTTCCTGTGGATTGGCTGTAACTTGGCCATCATACATATCTAGCGCGATGACATTTACTTTGCCTTCCAGATCATCAAAGAATTGATCGGCTTTAGATTTGATGTGATCGTTTAATCCCCACCATTCCTGATACACAAATAGCCACTTATCTGAAGGGCCATTTGCTTTTATAAGGTATGCGTTTGCAGTTTTACCATCAGAGGTAGGATAAGTTGTCATTTCACCTTTGCCTTCAAAATAAAATTCAATAGGACTTGGGTGGAATGCTGCAAACCCTGGAGCGTCGACAAATTGGGCCATGTCATCCGAGTAGGAATGACAAATCGTAATACCTGCGAATGGATCTGTTTTTGTCTCAATTTCTTTTGGAAAAAGAAAACTTCCAAAAAGAAGAATCAGTAAATAAATTGGCTTTATCATATGAGTTAGATTTGTTAATAGGAGATACAAGATAAACTTCAAATCTCGAATTTAGTTTTTTAAGTAGAAAATGGACAATTATTCTCATTACGCACATGCGGAGCTTGGCCTTTGGTTGTTTCAAATGAAAAAACCTCCAGGCATTTTCAACCGGATGACTCACGGCATTCAATCTAAAATCAATACGGTTATTCCTGAAAAGGTGCACCAAATAGTCACGACCGCAATTGAAAATGTAGTAAAGGCAGTGATTATGGGTTCGAGTTTGATAGTTCCTAAACCTTCAATTGATTTGTCTTTTAAGGCGCGAGAGCTAAAAATCCGAAATCGAATCAAGTGGTATCGAAATTCAGCCTCAGCAGAAGGGGCCATTACTGGCGCAGGAGGAATTCTTCTAGGCTTTGCTGATTTTCCTGCTTTTTTGACCATAAAGATGAAAATGCTATTCGATATCGCGGCACTTTATGGAATGGATACAAGGGATTATCAAGAGCGATTATACATTTTGTATATTTTTCAGCTTAGTTTCTCGAGCCAGATTAGAAGAAATGAGTTAATTGGTTTACTTGAAAACTGGGAAAAACATCGTGAAAATCTTCCAACTGATTTAAATGGATTTGATTGGAAAACTTTTCAATTGGATTATCGCGATTACATAGATTTAGCCAAGTTGGCTCAGTTGATTCCGATTGTAGGCGCAGGAGTAGGGGCTATTGCGAATTTTAAATTGACTGAGCATTTGGGAAAAAATGCGATGAATGCTTATCGGCTCAGAGTCCTTAAATAAAAAAAACCTCCCTTTTTGGGGAGGTTTGGTTGGTCTACTAGGGCTCGAACCTAGACTCTTCTGAACCAAAATCAGACGTGTTGCCAGTTACACCATAGACCAGTTTTACTTCAAAACCTTGGTAGGCTTCTTTAAAGTGTGACAAAGGTAGAATCTTAGCTGTTTTTTTCCAAACCAAGTTTTAAAGTTTTTCTATTTTATCATTAAATCCCTTGTGCTCAGTCAGAAAAAAATTGCTACGCACTCACTAATAGCTGAGAAAATACTAGAAATTTTTATTTTTTGAATGCTCAAGATATGGCTATGCAATCGATTGAGAATTGCAATAGTGATAAAATATTAGCTTTTTTTTGCATAATCAAAAATAATGATATTGTTTTGTTTCTAAATCAGTAATTAAACTACCAAAATTAGAAAACCATGCAAGTAGAAAAATTTGAAAAAACAGTACCTGAAGTGGTGCAGAAATTAGAGAAAGTAAAAGGTGGCGAAACGCTAGCTGCTGAATTATCTTGGTGCTGGGTAAGCTTCCAGAATGATCAGAATCCTATTGGCGTTATCCAAAAAGGACAAGCAGCCTTAGAACTTTTTAAAGAGGTTCGCGAGAAAAACAGCAAAGCTGTTTCTAAAAAGTTAATCGAAACACTTGAGAAAGCTTTAAATTAATCAGAAGTTAAAGTGCATAAAAAAACCCGATGTAATCGGGTTTTTTTATTTCTGATAGTTACTGATTTACTCAGCTACTACTAAGAATTTTACTTTAGTCTTTACTTCTCTATGAAGATCGACATCAGCCAAAAACTCACCTTCACCACCTACAGGTGTGTTGATAGAGATTTTTTTACGATCGATTTCGATCCCTTGAGCTGCAAGTGCATCAGAAATTTGCAAAGTAGTCACTTTACCAAATATCTTACCTGATTCACCGATCTTAGCTTTGATCTCCAAAGTAAGTGCCTCTACATTTGCTGCAATATTTTCAGCTTCTGTTTTGATTTTCTCAGCTTTGTGAGCAGCCTGCTTGATGTTCTCAGCAAGGATTTTCTTATTTGAACCGGTTGCCAAAACTGCATATCCCTGAGGGATAAGATAGTTTCTACCGTAGCCTGGCTTTACATCTACCAAGTCATTTTTATAGCCAAGACCTTTGATGTCTGTTTTTAGAATGATTTCCATTTGTAATGTTCTTTTGTGATTGGACGATACAAGAAATTATTTCAACCCATCGGTTACGAATGGCAACAAAGCCAAATGTCTTGCTTTTTTAATAGCCTGAGCTACTTTTCTCTGATACTTTGCGGAGTTACCAGTTAATCTTCTAGGAAGGATTTTACCTTGCTCATTGACAAACTTCAACAAGAAATTAGGATCCTTGTAGTCGATGTACTTGATGCCGTGCTTCTTAAATCGGCAATACTTTTTTCTGATTTCGCCTCTATTGATTGGCTCGTTTACTAGTGTCATTTCGCAGCTTCCTCCTTAACTTCGACTTTTTTGTTAAACTCTCCTTTTCTTCTTCTTTCGGCATAAGCAATTGAATGCTTGTCCAAAACAGTAGTCAAGAATCTCATTACCTTCTCATCTCTTCTAAATTCTAATTCGAACTTACGGATGATGGTAGGATCAGCCTTGAACTCAACCATAATATAGAAACCAGTTGTCTTCTTTTGGATAGTGTAAGCCATCTTCTTAAGACCCCAATTTTCCACATTAATGACATCTGCCCCCTCTTCTTTTAACAAGTTTACAAACTTGTCGACGGTATCCTTCATCTGAACATCAGACAAAACGGGAGTTAAAATGAATACCGTCTCATAATTTCTTTGGAACATTTTTAATGTGTTTAAGGAATTTGAATAAACAGACCGCAAAAGTAGAGGAAACTATGCTGCTTTCCAAACATTTCCCTAAATCAAACCAGAGAAAAGGCGAAAAAAAAGCCTCCCGAAGGAGGCTTTAATTATTTAACTGTGAAACTCTTGGTTCCAATTTGATAATTGTCCAAGAATATTTTCACTACGTGAGTTCCTGTTACGTAATCAGAACCTTTTTCATAATAGAAAGTCAAATCTTGTCCTCCATTATCAAAAATAATATCCTGTTTAACGGTATAGAATTGTTCTCCTCCATTTA
>JAHEBE010000186.1 GCA_024642365.1 Algoriphagus sp. | reverse complement strand
AGGTAAAGTGTAAATCCAAGGTGCATCTTGCAAAGAATTTATAGTTCCAAATAAGAATAGCTTATTTGGCAGGAATTGGCACCTTGGTCTTTCCAGGTTGCCAGAGGGTCGATGAGCCTGTCTCTCGCCTCTTCTTTATAAATCCAAGCACTAAAAAGTGAAAGGACTCAACAAATAAAGTAAGGAGTCCTGGGAAATCAAAATTTCAGAGGATGAAAGCATAAAAATCATCCTTTCACGCTTTTGTCAAAAAAATAGTAGGCAGTATTTAATTTGTATAAATATATTTATTTACATATTAAATACTGATTATTCTTGTTTTTCAAAATAAGAATAATCCCTACTGCTTTTGTAGAGAATAAAAATTATTTTAAGAAATTAAACTTAAAATGGCTTTGTCCATTTGGTTAAAATCAAAGCTTTGAACAACCTTCCCCATTTTGCTCCGAATTTCGGTAAGGTTCAAATTTCCAATGCTTCCTTCGTGAGTATGGGCTAGCTTTGATTGATTGGGTGCAAAGTCTCCTTTTTCAATTGCTCCCCCCACTTGCTTATAAGCGTCACGGAAAGGCACTCCTTTTAAAACCAATTCATTTACTACTTCCACGGAAAACAAATGTTTGTAAAAAGGGTCTTGGAGAATTCCCTGTCTTACTCGAATTGATTTCAACATAAATGTGCTCATCTCTAGACATGATTTCAAAGAAGTCAAACCTGGAAAAATCTCTTCTTTCAATAACTGAAGGTCTCGATGATAGCCTGTTGTAGTATTGGTTAGCAATAAATTTACTGTATTTGGAATCGCTTGGATTTGATTTGTTTTTGCTCGAATTAATTCAAAAACATCAGGATTCTTTTTATGCGGCATAATACTGCTTCCAGTTGTGAGCTCATCAGGAAAAGAGATAAAAGCAAAATGCTGATTCATAAAAATGCAACAATCTGAAGCCATTCGGTTTAGTGATGCAGCAATTCCAGCCATGGCGAAGGACAAAGTTCGCTCAGTTTTCCCACGACTATTTTGTGCATTAATCACATTATGGTGCAAATCTGCAAAGCCAAGTAAATCTGTTGTCATCGTTCGGTTTAAAGGAAAACTCGAACCATAACCTGCTGCTGATCCCAATGGGTTTTTATTGGAAAGGTCGAAAGCAGCTTTTAAAAGCCCCAAATCCTCTGAAAGTCCTTCAGCAATCGAGGAAAACCAAAGTCCAAAGGAGGATGGCATGGCCAATTGAGTATGCGTATAGCCAGGCATTAAGTCATCTTTATGCTTTTCCGCTAGCTGAAGCAATAAGTCAAATAAAATTGAAGTCTCTTCGACAAGTTCCCGAATAGCAGCACGATAGTACAATTTCAAATCCACAAGAACTTGATCATTTCTACTTCTTCCTGAATGAAGCTTTTTCCCAACTTCACCAAACCGCTCAGTAAGAAGAAACTCTACCTGAGAATGTACATCTTCCACTCCAGGTGCTATTTGAAATTGCCCTTTTTCTATTTCAAAATAAATGGCTTTTAAACCCTTTTGAAGGGTTTCATTCTCAGTTTTAGTCAATAATCCAATCGAACTGAGCATTTGGGCATGTGCCATCGAACCGAGCACATCAAAAGGAGCCAAAATCATATCAAACTCAGGATCTCGACCAATAGTAAATGATTCTACCTCTTTTTTATTCCCGACTTCTTTTTGCCAAAGCTTCATGTTAGTTCGTTTTTTTCAATAATTCAGAATAGGTTTCGATGAATCGGATGTACCCAGCTATTCCTTCTTGAATTTCATTTAAATAAATATACTCATCAGCTGTATGTGAGCGCGCAGAATCGCCTGGTCCCATTTTAATGGAAGGAAATGGAATTAATGCTTGATCCGAAAGGGTAGGGCTACCATATGTTTTAAGTCCCAATTTAGCTATCACTTGCCAAGCCAAATTCTCGGAGGGTAAATTGGATGATTGTAAACGCATTGATCTTGGCTCCAAGGTTGCATTTAAATTTTCCTTTAATTCTGCCAAAGCTTCTTCCAAAGCATAAGCATCTGTTACTCGAACATCCAATACAAATTCACATAAATCTGGAACCACATTGTGCTGCTGTCCCGCATGAATCACTGTAGCTGAAACTTTTGTTTCTCCCAAAAATTCTGATTTACGCTTAAACTTGAAAGATTTTATTTTCCCCAAATCTTCTAATGCTAAATAAATTGCATTAATTCCTTCTTCTCGAGCGGCATGTCCAGCTTTACCGGTCACTTTCGCATCGATAACCATCAGACCCTTTTCTGCAACAGCCACATCCATCAAGGTAGGTTCACCGACTATTGCCAAATCGCATGGAGGCAGCTGTGAAATCACGGAGGAAATTCCATTTTTTCCAGAAATCTCCTCTTCAGCAGAGGCAATTAAAATAAGATTAACAGGTAGATCAATTTCGAGAAATTGCACAAAAGCACCGATCAGGCTAACCAAACAACCTCCCGCATCATTACTTCCCAATCCAAATAATTTCCCATCCTGAACCAATGGAAAAAAAGGATCAATGGAATACCCAGAATTAGGTTTTACAGTATCATGATGGGAATTCAGCCAGATGGTAGGCTTATTTCGATCAAAAGGCGAAGCAAAAGCCCAAATATTATTTCCAGACCGGTGAACTTCCACTCCTCTAGCTATCAAAAAATCTTCAATTAATTCAGAGCTCGCTCGTTCTTCTTTTGAAAATGAAGGCGTTTGGATGAGCTGGCTAAGCAGTTCAATAGCATCTCGATACAAAGGGCTAGATTTTTCCACTAGATCAATTCAATAAAGATCATAGCGGTGCTGCTCAATGATCGTCCCTGAAAGTTTTCCCTTTGCCGCCAATTGCAGGTTTTCAGCCTTTCCAATCCAGACATAATTAACTCCTTTTTGCAAAGCCTCGAAAGCATTATCAAGTTTAGGGATCATCCCGGAATGAATCACTTTTTCACGCTTCAACTCTTTGTATATATCCTGATTGATCAAAGGGATAATGGAACTTTCATTTTTTTCATCAATCAAAACTCCACTTTTATTGAAGCAGAAATAAAGGTTTACTTGGTGATCTACTGCCAAACTCGTAGCAAGTGCTGAAGCGATGCTGTCTGCGTTGGTATTTAGCAATTGTCCTTTTCCGTCATGTGTAATCGCATTGATTACAGGCAATAAATTCCCCGTTAGTAGGTGATCAATCAGCTTGGTATTTACTTCTTGAATATCTCCAACAAATCCGTAATCTATTTCCTTAATCGGTCTTTTGATTGAACGGATGATGTTTCCATCAGCTCCGGTCATTCCAATTGCATTAACATGCAAGGATTGAAGCTTGGCTACAATATCTTTATTGATAAGCCCAGCATAAACCATTGTCACAATATCCAAAGTGTCTTTGTCGGTAATTCGACGGCCATCAACCATTTCAGGCATGACACCCATAGATTCTCCAAATCGTGACGCCATTATTCCTCCTCCATGGACAAGAATTTTATGTCCTGGAAATTTTGCGAAAATCTTTAAAAACTCCTCCAGTTTATCTGGATAGTCAATGACATTTCCACCGATTTTAATGACGCTTATTTTCATAAAATAAAGTTAAGAATCGAGCAAATGACTAATTACGGCTTGAGCTGCAACGACTCTATTTTTTGCCTGTTCTTGTACTAAGGAACGAGTACTATCCAGCATCTCATCAGATAGTTCGACATTTCTACGAACAGGCAGACAGTGCATAATTTTAGCATTTGGTGCAGCCTTTAAATGGGCTTCAGTCAACATCCAACTTGAATCTGAATACAGAATTTTACCATATTCATTGAAGGAGGACCAGTTTTTAACGTACACAAAATCAGCATCTTTCAAGGCTTTACTTTGATCATATTCGATCTTTGCACCTTTTGTAAAAGACTCATCCAGTTCATATCCGATCGGGTGTGTAATCGTCAAATCATGTCCCATACCAATCGTCCATTCTGCGAAGCTATTTGCGACAGCGTGAGGAATTGCCTTAATATGAGGCGCCCAGGTCAATACTACCTTTGGGTTTTGCTTAAGGGTGTTTTCCTGGATAGTGATCTGATCTGCTAAACTTTGGAGCGGGTGTCGAATCGCAGATTCCAAACTGATTACTGGAATCCCGCAATACTTCACAAATTGACTGAACACAAAATCCTCTAAATCCTCTCCTTTATTAGTTAATGAAGGAAAAGCTCTAATAGCCAAAATATCGAAATAGGAGCCCAAAACAGCCGCAGCATCTCTAATATGCTCGACTTTATCGCGATTCATAATAGCACCATCTGCCATTTCTAATGCCCAGCCCTCTTTATCCATATTCAAGATAATCGGATCCATTCCTAGGTTCAAAGCAGCCAATTGCGTAGAAACTCTGGTTCGTAAAGATGGGTTTAGAAAGATGCAACCAATCCGCTTTCCTTTGCCTTTGGATTGATGAGCAAAAGGATCCTGCTTATACATTAAAGCTAGATCGATCAGTTGCTTACTGAGTTCCAAAGATTCAAACCTTGTAAAATGCGTAATTGGCTTTATGCTATTTGCCATTTATTTGAAAATAAACTGATTAGTGAAGAATCTCTTTTAATGCGACTATAAACGAATTTAATTGATTCCATTCGATATTTAAAGGGGGAAGCAATCGAATCGTCTGCTTACCAGCAGCACTTCCAGTGAAAATGTGGTATTTCTGAACCAATTCTGTACGAATGGGACCTGCATCTCGGTCAAGATCAATTCCGATCATTAGGCCTATCCCACGGACATCAATTATCCCTGGTATGGTCTTCAATTCATCCATTAATCGATTTCCAAGAATGCCAGCTTGAGGGATCAACTTTTCAGATTCTAATACTTCAAGAACTGCTATTCCAGCAGCACAAGCCAAGTGATTTCCCCCAAAGGTAGTTCCAAGCATCCCATAGGCAGGCTTGAAATCTGGAGAAATCAACAAACCGCCAATTGGAAATCCATTCCCCATACCCTTTGCCATACTAATCAAGTCAGGCATTAATCCATCCACCCACTGGTGTGCAAAGAATCGACCTGTTCGACCGAATCCAGATTGCACTTCATCCAATATTAATTTTGCTTCATATTTTTTAGCTAAAGCTGCAATCCCTTTAAGGAATTCAGCCGAAGGAACCTGAATTCCTCCAACGCCTTGAATTCCTTCGATAATAATTCCCGCTATCTTTTTACTTTTCAAAATATGCTCAGTTGCTTCCAAATCACCCCAAGGAAGGATATGAAAATCTTCACGAGCATTGCAAGGAGCCACAATTTTAGGATTATCAGTCAAAGCAACTGCTCCGGAAGTTCTTCCATGAAAAGCTCCTGAATATGAAATAAACCCAGGTTTATTGGTGGCAAATGAAGCCATTTTCATGGCGTTTTCATTTGCCTCAGCACCAGAATTGCACAGAAAAAGCTGGTAATCATGTAAGCAAGAAAGTGCCGCTAATTTGGATGCGTAGTCCTTTTGAATAGGAATTTGAACAGAATTAGAGTAAAACGCAATCTGGTCCAATTGATCTTTGATCCGCTTGACAAAGTGTGGATGAGTGTGTCCAATAGAGATTACTGCATGTCCTCCGTATAGATCCAAATATTCCTGGCCATGATCATCCCAAAGTCTTGCGCCTGCAGCTTTTGTGATCGTCACTGGCATCAAAGGATAAACATCAAATAGTTTCATTTTCAGCTATGATTTGTGAATTCGAATTGACGCGCTTAAGCAAAAAGTCAATTCTATTCAGTTGGGTGTTTGATTAAATGGATTCCTATCAACTATTCTAATTGATTGGTTAAAAAGCAATACTTTTCAGCCTTAATCCTTCCTTTTCATCTAAGTCAAACGCAAGATTGAAATTCTGAACAGCCTGCCCGGATGCTCCTTTTAATAAATTATCTATTGCAGAATAAATCACCAATTGCCCATTTTTAACTTCAAGATGAAGAATACATTTATTGGTGTTTACGACTTGTTTCAAATCAATATCCTTTTCAGAAACATGGGTAAAGGCTGCTTCCTTATAAAATTCTTGGTAAGCCTTTATTGCTTCTTCCTGTGTTCCTTGAAAAGAGAAATAAGTAGTCACCCATATTCCTCTTGAGAAATTCCCACGGTAGGGGACAAACAAAAGATCAGAATCAAATCCCGCATTGAGTTGGGAAAAAGTCTGAGAAATCTCCGCTAAATGCTGATGATCAAATAGTTTATATAC
>JAHEBE010000185.1 GCA_024642365.1 Algoriphagus sp. | reverse complement strand
TCTTTAACAATTGATCTTGCAGCGTCCGATCATCCAGTGAAGTGTAAAATGTGGTGTAATTATAAAAAGCAGATAGCCTAGGGTAATACATTGCCTTGATTGCTTTCAAATCCTTTTTATACGAATCTAACAATAAAGCTTGCTGAGTTTTATCTGCTCGATTAGTTTCTGCAATCTCGTAAAGCTCATTTATCCCAAGATCCTGAAGACTATTTTCCCTAGAAGATGGGTCTACCGGAACCAATTCTGGGGTGACTCCTACCGCTAACTGCAAGTATTCTGACAAGTCCCATAGGTCATTTTGCAATTGAACTTCTGCATCGACCAACACAGATTCCAGTCTCGCGACTTCAGATTGCTGGTTGTATTGATCAGAAAGTGTTCGCAATCCTGCCTCTACGAATCCCTCAATTTGTCGAAGTTGTTCTTTTTGGTTGTTTAAATTCTCTGTGGAAATTCGGAGCAGTTCCTCATCCAATAATACTTGCAAGTACCTACGAGCAACATCAAAGACAACTTGCTGAGCTGCGCGGTCTAGTCCTTTTTCTCCTGCATCATAAGCGAGTTTTGCTGATTGGGTATCTAGGATTCTTCTCCCCGAGTTAAAAATCGGCACGTTCACGTTTAATCCAGAAGAAACAATTTCGTTGGTCACATTCGTAACTACAATTTCCCCTTCAATCTGCTGAAACTGCTGGCCTGATTGCTGCGCAATCGCAGTATTAAAACCTACAGAAGGTAGATGAGAAAATACAGCCACTTGCTTCTGTTTTTGCAAAACCTCCATGCTATTCAGCTGCGACTGATAGGCCACATTGGATTGGAGGGCCATATCCACTGCAGTTCGAAAATCAATCTGCAGGGTATCTTGGGCTAGCACTTTCGAAGCGGAAAGAACAAAAAGTCCAATTCCGAAATAAAGTTTAATCTTATTAAATCGACTCATCAGTTTCAATTTTTCCATCTAGCATTGTGATCAATCGGGTGCCGAAGTCTGCATTTTCCCGGGCATGTGTGGCTTGAATAATTGTGGTTCCTTCACGATGAAGCTCTTGAAATACTTCCATGATTTCTTTTGCTTGACCGGAATGAAGGTTTCCTGTCGGTTCATCTGCGAGGAGCACCTTAGGCTTTCCGGCAATCGCCCGCGCGATTCCCACCAATTGCTGCTGACCACCAGACAACTGAGCTGGAAAAAGGTCTTTTTTTGCGACCATATTGAATCGATCCATGAGGTTGGCAATAATGCTTTTTCGCTCAGATGAAGGTACGTTTCGATAGAGAAGTGGCGTCTCAATATTTTCATAGACAGTCAATTCATCAATCAAATGATAGGCTTGGAAAATGTAACCAAACTCACTTTTATGCAAGGAAGATCGCTCGCGCTCCTTCATAGACTTGATGCTCCGATCCCCAAAAAAGTATTCCCCTTCGTAATCCTCATCCAAAAGTCCCAAAATATTCAGCAGAGTTGACTTCCCTGCTCCACTTGGTCCCATCAAGGTTAGGAACTCCCCTTCTCCAATAGTGAGGTTGATTCCTTTTAGGATAAATACGCGCTGAAAGCGTGATTCAATGAATTTATCTAAATTCTTAAGTTGTATCATTATTAATTATAATATTGGAAAATTGAAAAATTACACATTCCTAATTTTTCATTTTAAATTTTAAATTCTATTCACTTTTTAAAGTCTTCGCTGGGTTCAATCGGAACACTTTCCAACTTCTGTAACCAATTGTCAGAATCGCTAAAACCATCACTCCTAAAATAGCAATCACAAATGGCCAAATGGTTATTGCGGTTCGATTGGCGAAAGCGTCTAACCAGGAATCTGAAAACCAAATCCCAAATCCTATCGCCAAAACAGCTGAAACTCCGAGAAGCTTTAGGAAATCCAGAGACAATACTTTCAGCACATCGCTTTGGGTAGCTCCTAGCACTTTGCGAATACTAATCTCTCTGGTTCTTCGCAAAGCCACATAAGAAACCAATCCAAAAAGCCCCATACATGCTATAAAGATTGCTATTCCTGAAAATAAGCCAAAAATCAACCCCACTTTTTGCTCTGATTGGTAAAGACTCGCATATTCCTGATCCAAAAACTTAGGATTAAAAGGGCGGTTTGGTACCAATTTCTTCCAAATCGCTTCAAGCGAAGCTAGGTTGTTTGTCGGATTTCCTGAAGCCAATTTTATCAAAAGCACATTAGCTTCTTCGGGATCATTAAAAATGACCATTGGACCTACTTTTTGATGAAGCGAACTGAAATAAAAATCCTTCACAATTCCTTTCACCAGCGCATTATTGGTAAATCCCACGTTTACTTTTTTTCCAATGGCTTCCTCAGCAGTCCAACCCATTTCTGCTATTGCAGACTCATTTAGAAGGATTGGCATTTCTCCATTTTCTTCAAGATCTCTTCGTACAGGATCAGATTTGGTATAATTTTCTCCTGCTAAAAGCTCCAAATTAATCGTATTAAGCAATTCAGGATCCACGGCATAACCGGTAATCATAAACTCCCGAGTATTGTCTCCACCAGGGAAAATTTTGTAGCCCGCCTTTACGTCATGAGGCATATCCGCAGCTCTGGCAATAGAAACCGCCGCCCCAGATCGAATCATCTCATCTCGAAGCGTGGGGATAGATTCTCGCATGTTATAGTGATAATTCAATGCGACAACTTGTTCTTTATCATATCCCAAATTCACTTCACGCATGTAATCCAATTGACTCTTCACTACAAAAGTCGAAATCAACAAACCCATCGAAACAAAGAATTGGAAGACAACCAGAGATTTCCTGACCCAAGCTCCTCCACCAATCTTTAATTTATTTCCCAGCGCTTTCATTGGCTCCATACCGGATAAAATCAGAGATGGATAAAAACCAGCCAGTAATCCAACTGCAAGAAATAACCCGATAAGACTTGCAAGACCAATCGGAGTAAACAATAAACTCAAGTCCAATGGAACACCTCCAAAGTTTTCAAAAGGAATGGCGACCAAATAGATAATCAGAATACTGATCAAAATCGCTCCCATAGAAAGTAGCATCGATTCTGAAACGAACTGCCCAAAAAGCTGGACTCGATCTGCACCCATCACTTTGCGCAACCCTACTTCCTTATTTCGCTCGGTAGCTTCAGCAGTAGCCAGATTCACATAATTAATGATACCAATAGCAATCAATAAAATAGCAACTAATCCAAAAATGTAGATGTATTTAATATCTGTTCCCGGCTTGATTACACTCAACGTAGGATCTCCTAAGTAAATATTTGTAACCGGCTGCGTAAAGAAGGCTGTTTGGTATCCGTATTGAGCCAAGTCCGCACCCAAATATTTATCCACCATTGCTGCCATATTTGCTTCGAAAGCAGCTACATCGGTCCCTGGCTTCAGTTTCACATAATTGTAATAATTACTCGGAGACCATTCTGGGTTACGACTATGTCGATGGGTTTTGAACGATGCCAAAAAATCAAAAGCCAAATGGCTATTACTTGGAAAGTCCTCCATCACGCCTGTGATCAAGAATTCTTCCCCATCTACTTTCATGGATTTACCTTCCGCATTAAATGCAGAACCAAAATAGCGCTTGGCAGTTGTCTCTGTCAATACAAGCTGATTTGGCTCAGAGAGAATACCAGTCTTTTGCCCTGCAATTAGGTCAAAATCAAACACCTCAAAAAAGTGTTCATCTACCATCGCATAATGATTCTCCTCTTGGCTTCCTTCTCCAGCATCAATCATCACAGATGAAAAAATGCTTAAATCAAAAATCAATGTGGCATTTTCAACTTCAGAAAATTCTTCCAATAAGGTCACAGGGAGTAATGATGGTGAGGAAGGTACTAGCTGTGATTCCCCATTTGATACGAACTCCTGATTGATCTTATAAATTCGATCATAGTCAGTATACATCCGATCATAGCTCCATTCGTGATTGATGTAAAGTGAAATCACAATAAAACTCACCAAGGCTACTGTAAGCCCAAGCAAATTAATCCCAGTATAAAGCTTCCGCTTTCTGAGATTTCTAAAGGAAATT
This sequence comes from Algoriphagus sp., assembly GCA_024642365.1. Taxonomy (GTDB): domain Bacteria; phylum Bacteroidota; class Bacteroidia; order Cytophagales; family Cyclobacteriaceae; genus Algoriphagus. Next base: position 2,200 of record JAHEBE010000185.1, on the reverse strand, counting down.
TTAAGGTAGTTTTTCCACATAATTAATTGGAAGATTTTTAAAATTGAAAAACTGGAAGATTACGCTATCCGGAGTTTTCAATTTTATATTTTAAATTCTTCCATTATCATTTCCACTTTTATGCCATAAAAAAAAGCCCCTGAATAGGCTTCAGAGGCATTTTTTAAGAATTCACCAACTCGTTTTCTCGAACATTTTTGTTCGCCAGCGGACAAATCAGTAAGCAGTTGTAAGTTGGCAGTACTCAGTCAACAGTCAGCGGTCAGTTGAAAGTTGATTCAAAATTCTTACTTCTTTTGTCTTGCTTCTTGTGTCTTGCTACTTTGATTTAAAACTTCCTATACTTTCCAGTCAGGAACTTATTTGCTTTTTTCTCAGCAAACTTTGCTTTTCTACTATCCCAATGAAGCGTCTCATTTGGGAAGCGTCCTGCGATTACTCCCAAAAGGATGGTTTCTGTCAATCGAGCTGAGTAATCAAAAGGTGCAGTTGTCTCCCCTTTTCCAAGGCAGGCATCCACAAATTGGTGGTAGTGCTTTTTGCTTTCAGAAGCATAATCTTTTACTGGCTTGCCCAAGTTGAAAGATTCAATGTCCATTTCAACATATTTCCCGTCTACGATCTTTCGAGGCAATTGCTGGAAATGCGGAAGCAATAACCTTCCCTTTTCTCCCAAAAACATGGCTCCCTGATCAGGAAGTTCATCGCCATTTGGCAAGGCCAAATCTTCATGTGCTGGAGGTGCTCCAGGCCCATCATACCATACCCATTTTAGGGTTTCGGTGGTATATGGGGTTTGCGGAAATTCGTAAGTCACTGTATTATTCAATGGGTAACCATATCCATTTGGCTCACGGCATTCATTCACAATGGTCTGGGGAACATCAAGCTCGAGGGCATTATATGGCGTATCAAAAATATGAACCCCCATATCCCCAAGCGTCCCACATCCATAATCCACTAATTGCCGCCAGTTACCTGGATGATACCGGTCTGCTTTATAAGGTCTTTCTGCAGAAGTACCGAGCCATAGATTCCAATCTAGGTTAGCCGGAATCGGATCGCTTCCAACTGGTTCAGGACCGTCATATCCCCAATTTTTTGGAGACCATGCGCGAACCGTATGGACTTTACCGATGATACCAGACTGAATCAATAGTGTGGCTAATTTATAGTCATAAAAAGAGTGAACCTGAATTCCCATCTGGGTAATAAGATTTTTCTTTTTTGCCAAAGCTTTCATCTTTCGAGCTTCAGTTACATAATGAGTCAATGGTTTTTGACAATAAACAGGTTTATCCATTCCCATTGCCATTAATGATGCTGGTGCGTGGGTATGATCAGGAGTAGACACTACCACCGCGTCAATTCCAGCCTCCATTTCTTTCAACATCACTCGATAATCAGAATAGGTTTTCGCATTAGGAAATAGCTTTGAGGCTGCCGCCAAGTTGTTGCTATCCACATCACAAAGAACCGTCACATCCACCAACTCATGGGAAGAAATGGCTTTCAAATCCTCCATTCCCATACTTCCTACTCCGATATGAGCAGTGCGAAGTCTTCCACCTGCTTTAATATTTGCTAGTACTGCAGGAGATAATGCCAAGCCGAATAGTCCTAATCCGGTTTTTTTGATGAAATCCCTACGTTGAATAAATGTTATTTTCTTGCTCATTTTTGTGAATATTTATTGCCTCTATAACTATTGATGAATACTAATCTATTACGCTTTAACTCCTTCCAACTTCCAACCTCCCTCTTCCAACCTCCTACTCCTTAATCCGAATATTTCGAAACCGAACCACATCTCCATGACCCAAAAATCCAATATGGCCTGATGAACGCATTAAGCCTGGATGATCTTTATGATCTAGCGTACCGTTTTTACTTGCTTCAAGGTAGTCTCCCTCCAAAATCACTTCTCCATTTAGAATTATTTTGATTTTGGGATGATTGACGATTACTTCTTGTTGATTCCATTCGCCTACCGGTTTGAGAAAACCCTTTTTTGCAGGAATAACTCCATAGACTGAACCGTGAAATTGATATTCCTGAAGCTCCTTGTATTTATCAGCTGTATTGTCCAGAATCTGAAGTTCTTTCCCAACATAGGCAGCATCGCCCTCCAAAGGGGCATGAATTCCTAATCCATTATTTGCACCGGGAGTTAATTGAAATTCAAATCGAAGGATGAAAT
>JAHEBE010000184.1 GCA_024642365.1 Algoriphagus sp. | reverse complement strand
GATGCAATAAAATATAATTGCGGTTTCCTAGTCCGCATCAAGGATGTGATAAATTTTGAACATCAAACTGGGAGCAAGTTAAGTTGTTTCAATCACCCCTTTAGCCCGAAGATTTTCTTGGGGCTTTTTTTTTAGAGTTTTTTGCAAAATATTATTATACATTTTTTTGAATTTATTTCTCATAATGAAAGCTAATATTATCGAAATGATAGTAATTATTAATGTTTATTGCTGATAGTACATTTTTTTTAATTGTTTATTGAATTTTTAAATAAATAATTACCTTTCGGAGTCTTATCAGAAAAATGCAGATAATCCTTAGTGTATTATTGTTTGTTTTTAAGTCTCTCTTCCTTTCAGGATTTGAGCTAAGCGATACACTAACGGTCTTACTTGATACTAGTAATAGTCAAGTTTCCGAAGAAAGTAATGAAAATCAGTTCCAGCCTATAGTAATTGAGGAAATAGGAATTGAATTTCTATTAGTCGAAAATAATGAGCAGGAAGAAAAAAGTGAATCTGAAATTTTCCCTGTTTGCTTTTCGATTGAAACCTTTGATTTTTTAATTTCTAATAAAGATTACATTGATTGGCAAACCTCATTTTATTCTTCAAAACCAAAAATTGAAGGAATTAAACTTTATGATTTGTTTGGTTGCTGGAAGACCCATCTAGCCTGATTTTTTTCATTTTCTATTGAGTCAATATTCTAGTTGACTTACTTATTCGCTTCATTTGAAGCTATTTATCCATTATTAAGATCTTTCTTATTATGAATCAACCTAAGCATTCGCATGCCTATAGTTTGGAAGATGTATTGCATGAAATAAGGCATTACCTACCAAGCCAAGCGCCTTTGAAGGACTTCGTCCATCATAATACGCTTCATGCCTTTCAAAATTTACCATTTCATCAGGCGCTAAAACAAGCCAATACACAATTTGGCTATAAAGGTTATTTGTCAATCGACGAATACAAAACTCTTTACCGAGAGGGAAAAATTAAAAGTGAAATTTTGCAGCAAGTTCTTCAAAATCATTTTGGAGAAAAGGAAGCTGTACATTGGGCAGTCAAAATATTAGACGCGCCACCTATTATTCAATCCTATCCAAAAGTTGGGTCTTTTCGGGCTCATTGGAAAGTGGATTATCATATAAATCTGGATAAAAGTATCCACCCATTTCTATTCAGATTACTTTCAGCATACTTAGATCAGGGGATTTCAATTTGGTCTTTTCCAATTGATTCTACTGGGTTTTTGGATGCCATGCGGCAAATTCATCAAACAAGCTATTCAGCAATCTTTAAAGGAAAGCGGGCCAAAAAACTAATGGATGACCCTAATTTATCCTTAGACCAACTTCTAGAAATTCTGGTTGGTAAAGAAGAGGCATATGGATGGTATTTATTTGATCAGCAATTTGCACATCCTGGCTGGTCTGGGATGATTTCAGTCCTTGAAGACCAACCTAGTTCGTTATTGGATGGAAGACCAATAAAATTCGAAGACTTGTTAATCTTTGAATGCCTTTTGGAAATAGATGCATTAGATCAAAAGTTTGGAGAGAATTGGATTCCAATTGGGGTTCGTTTTCCGCATAAAACTTCCCAGTTATTCGAAAATAGCCTAGTTGGGGAGCAAGATTTAATATTGCAGTGTTTCCAAGAAGCTTACGAATGGAGTTACTATGATGAGGTTCTAGCAGGAATTAATCACGTTACACCAAGTGCTCAATCCAAAGAAATTCCAAGTTTCCAAGCAATGTTTTGTATCGATGATCGAGAATGTTCGATTAGACGATATTTGGAGTTTTTAGCACCTGATTGTGCAACTTTTGGAACACCAGGGTTTTTCAGTGTAGAATTTTATTTTCAACCTGAATTTGGAAAGTTCCACACCAAAGTTTGTCCTGCACCCGTATTTCCAAAATACTTAATCAAGGAATCATCCAACCACAAAAAACTTCAAAAGGATGTACACTTCAACCAAACCAGTCATTCATTAGTCCGAGGCTGGGTAAGTGCGCAGACAATCGGGTTTTGGTCAGCCTTAAATCTTGTCAAGAATATTTTTAGTCCATCCTCATCTGCTTTGGAAGTTTCTTCTTTCAAGCATATGGATCCTAAAGGTTCCTTGACTATTGAGCATAAGGGTGAATTTGAAGGCGAGCTTCAGATAGGGTTCAAAATCGAAGAGATGGCCGACCGAATCGAAAGTTTACTCCGCTCTATCGGTTTGGTTCGAGGATTCTCCAAGCTTGTTTATTTAGTAGGACATGGTGCTTCTAGTATCAATAACACGCATTATGCTGGATACGATTGCGGTGCGTGCTGTGGTAGACCTGGATCAGTAAATGCACGAGTAGCTGCTTTTATGGCAAATGATCAAAGAGTTCGGGCGATTTTGGCTGAGCGCGGGATAGAAATTCCGGAAAGCTCACAGTTTGTAGGTGCACTTCATGATACGACCAAAGACGAAATAGAATACTATGATCTTGATGTTTTGTCTGAATCAAACATGAAGGCTCATTTAGGAAATGTAGAGCTTTTCAAAAAGTCTTTGGATGTTAATTCGATGGAGCGTTCCAGAAGATTTGCAACACTTTCTAAGAATCAATCTGTCGGTTCTATCCACGAGGCAGTTCGGAAAAGAGCATTTTCTTTATTTGAACCTCGACCAGAATATAATCATGCTACAAATAGCCTTTGTATTGTATCTCGTAAATCAACGATCAAAGGGTTATTCCTTGACCGTAGAGCTTTTCTAAACTCCTATGATTACAGGGAAGATCCAAATGGTAAAGCATTGACTCGGATTCTCGGTGCTGCAGCTCCAGTTTGCGGCGGAATAAATCTCGAATATTACTTCTCGAGAATGGACAATGATCGTCTTGGAGCAGGCACAAAACTGCCTCATAATGTCATGGGTCTTATAGGCGTAGCAAATGGTGCTGATGGTGACTTACGTACAGGACTTCCTTACCAAATGGTAGAAATCCATGACCCGATCCGTTTGATGCTAATTGTGGAACATTTTCCAGAAGTCGTGATGGAAGTATTCATGGCCAATCCAGCAACTTATGAATGGGTGAAAAATTATTGGGTCCATTTTGTTGTGATCAATCCTGAGACCAAGCAGTTTCATCAATTTAAAGATGGAGAATTTGTCCGGTATAAGCCGTTGAGTAAGATCGACCACATTGATCACCTTCAAGACAAATTGAAGAATAGTGTCGGAAATATGCCTGTTTATCTAATCGATTCAATCTAATGGAATTAGCATTCTGGATTCAACTAATGATTGGGATACCACTTATTGGTTTTGTTTTAAGTTTGATCATCCCGGAAAGTCGTGAAAATCTGCTTTCAAAGGTTGCCTTTTATACTGCGGGATTAAATCTTTTCAGTGTTCTTGTTTTCTTGGTATTCTGGGCCCTTGCTGGATTTGAGGCGGTCAATTTGAAAGAATTTGTCTTATATAGAAACCCGAATTTTGAGTTTCTAATTGACTTCTTCTTCGATCGAGTTGGAGCCGTTTATGTAGCGGTTGGCGCATTATTGACTTTCTTGATTACCTTCTACAGTCGATATTACCTTCACCGAGAGCCGGGTTACAAGCGGTTTTTCAATACAATCCTTTTCTTTTATCTGGGATTTAACATCACCGTTTTAGCTGGAAATTTTGAAACGTTATTTATTGGTTGGGAAATTCTAGGTATATCCTCATTTCTTTTGGTTGCATTTTATCGAAGCAATTATTTGCCTACGAGAAATGCAATCCGGGTATTTTCCATTTATCGGATTGGGGATGTAGGTATGATTCTAGCCATGTGGGCTAGTCATCACTTATGGCATGAGAATGTGACATTTCTCAAGCTTAGCAATACGGAATTGGTTCATGAGCATATCCTAGGCCATTCAGGAATTGGCTTATTTATCTCTGTGATGTTATTGCTAGCAGCGGCGGCAAAGTCAGCTCAATTCCCATTCTCATCTTGGTTGCCAAGAGCTATGGAGGGACCAACTCCTTCTTCTGCAATTTTCTATGGCTCCCTTTCGGTGCATTTGGGTGTATTCTTATTATTAAGAACATTTCCTTTTTGGGAAAATCAAATCATAGTAAGAGTAATAATTGGATTGGTTGGTTTAACAACAGCAATCTTATCCACTATGATTGCTAGAGTTCAAACCTCTGTCAAAACGCAAATTGGCTACGCTTCACTAACGCAAATTGGAATCATGTTTATTGAGGTAGCATTAGGCTTAGAGGCATTAGCGCTAGTTCACTTTGCTGGGAATGCATTCTTACGAACTTATCAATTGCTAGTATCTCCATCAATCGTGAGTTACTTGATTCGAGAGCAGTTCTACGGGTTTGTACCTAAAGAGAAATCTTCGAAAAAAGGGTTTTCTTCCAAATTGGTTTTGTCTTGCTATATCTGGAGCTTGAAAGAATGGAATCTAGACCTATTGATGAATCGCTTGGTTTTTAGACCATTGAAAAATTTGGGTCATCGGTTGGATTTCCTTACCTACAAGTCAGTTCTATTGTATTTCATACCAAGTTATTTAATTGGTTTAGCCTTACTCGTAGCTGGCATAAAGATTCCAGATCAATATCGGGTATTCCTTCCTGCCGTATTTGGATTTATTGCCCTTATGATGGTACTGAAGGCCTTTTCAGAGCGAAATTCTGCTAGATTAAGCTGGATCTTATTAATCCTAAATCACTTTTGGATGGTCCTTGCGATTGCTGAAAACGAATTGTTCGCATGGCCTCAAGTAGCAATTTATTTAAGTGGCGTGATCTTCTTTGGTGTATCCGGATTACTGATTATTGATTGGTTAAAACGATTAACTGGACAGCATGGACTACATCATTACAAAGGTTATGTCACGCGTTATCCAGTAATCGCATTTCTATTTCTCTTGAGTGTGTTGGGTTTAATGGGCTTCCCACTATCACCAACGTTTCTTGGAGAGGATTTACTATTCTCACACATTCACCAAGATCAGTTTGTTTTAGCTTCAATTGCAGCTTTAACATTTGTCATGGAAGGAATAGTAACTATTAGAATTTTCGCTAGACTATTTATGGGCGCTACTGTAGATCGTGAGATCTCATCGCTTAGCTCTGAAGATTTAGCTCAAAGTAAAAAGCAACAACTTATCAAGAATACATTGGCAAGCAAAGCCAATCACTAATTGAATCTTAACTTCTTAAGGTAGAAATACCGCTAAAAAACATGGAAAAATCAATCAAACTAACACTTCCAAAAGATGGTTGGGAAGGGTTAAAAGAAAATTTCTCGTCTGATGCGATATCAGGCTTTGTGGTGTTCTTATTAGCGATGCCACTCTCTCTGGGTATTGCAAAAGCATCAGAATTTCCTCCAATAATGGGATTGCTAACTGCAATTATTGGTGGGGTAGTAGTAAGTATTATTGCAGGATCAAAAATGACAATTAAAGGCCCGGCAGCAGGCCTAATCGTGGTGGTAGCAGGTGCTGTCACAGATTTTGGTGGTGGAGAAATAGGCTGGCGATTTGCACTTGGTGCAATGGTAGTTGCTGGTATTGTCCAAGTACTTTTCGGTGTATTCAAATTAGGAAAGCTTGCGGATATCTTCCCGCTTTCTGCGATTCACGGAATGTTAGCGGCGATCGGTATTATCATTATTGCGAAGCAAATACCAGTTTTATTGGATGTAGACCCAGCTCTTTATAAAGGAAAATCGATTATTGATATGATCTTATCAGTTCCATCTTTTGTGAAAAACCTGGATCCTAGAGCCTCTTTAATTGGTGTTATCTCTTTGTCAATCATGATGGGTTGGCCTTTCATAAAAAATGTAAAAATCAAGAAAATACCAGCTCCTCTAGTAGTATTGCTTTTAGCTATACCTGCAGAACTGCTTATGGATTTTCAGCATACTGAGCCAGCTTACGCATTACTTCACATCGGAAATTTTGTGGAAAATGTAAAATACAACGCAGATTTTGGCGGACTTGCTATGTCTGGTGTATTCATCAAATATGTAATCATGTTTGCTTTGGTTGGTTCATTAGAATCGCTATTAACAGTGAAAGCAATCGACATGGTCGATCCATACAAGCGGAAGTCTGATAACAACAAAGACCTTATCGCAGTAGGAGCAGGCAATACGCTTGCTGCATTTCTAGGTGGATTACCTATGATTTCTGAAGTGGCTCGTAGTTCTGCAAACGTGAATAGCGGAGCAAAAACTCGTTGGGC